>CALAHL010000784.1 GCA_937891725.1 uncultured Rhodospirillaceae bacterium
AAACAAAGGCAACCGCCGACTGCTTTTCGCCTTTAAGCTCGCAAGCCAAACTGCGGTCCTGACCCTTAGTCCGGTGTCTCAATCCGCGTGTGCACGCATCTCCGCCACGTCCCAATCGACCCACACTTTAGTGCCCGCAGAGATCCCGTCCGGCAGATCGCGCGCCCGCAGGCGCACAGGGATACTGGGTCCGCCGTCGATCTGGACATGCAGCAAGGCCGAAAACCCGAGATAGAACACATCGACAACCGCGCCTGGCAGGGCCCACGCTTCTCGCGCCGCGCCATCAGGGGAAAGTCTCACGTTTTCGGCGGCGACCGAGATCGCGGAAATGCGCTCACTGTTCGGAACAGGGATCGAGGTCCCGGCGATCCGCATGCCCGTCGGGCCGATCGGCCCACTGAGCACTGCATTCTCGCCGACGAACTCCGCGGTGAAGCGACGGCGCGGTCGTTCGTACATCTGACGGGGTGCCCCGCTTTCGACCACGGTTCCATCGGCGATCAGCGCAATCTCATCGGCGACGGTCATCGCCTCTTCCTGATTGTGCGTCACGTGCACGAAGGTGGTGCCGACGCTCTCCTGGATGTGCTTAAGCTCGAAACACATGTCCTTGCGTAAGGTGGCATCCAGCGCCGCCAGCGGCTCGTCCAGCAACACGATCGAGGTCTCCAGAACCAACGCGCGAGCCAGTTGAACCCGCTGCTGCTGGCCACCGGACAGTTCGGTCGGCCGCCGCGCCTCGAAACCGGACAGCCCAACCAGACGCAGCATATCTTGCGTCCGCTCTCGGATCTGATCCCGCGACATTTTCCGCAGCTCCAACCCATAGGCTACATTCTGCTCAACCGACATGTGCGGGAACAGCGCGTACCCCTGGAATACCATGGCGGTGTCGCGTCGATTAGCAGGCTGATCCGTCACGTCACGGCCAGCGATCTTCACCCGACCGGTGGTCGGACGGATCAAACCCGCGATCATGCGCAGGGTGGTTGTCTTGCCGCCACCGGACGGTCCCAGCAGCACGAAGTACCGACCCGCCGGAATCGTGAAACTGGTCGGCTTCAGCGCCGTAACCGGTCCGTAGGTCTTGGAAATGCCCTCGGCCTCGACCGCCGGCAACAGAGCGGCGGGTGATTGAGCTTCGGCGTTCATGCAGCTCTCCTGCTGAGGGCGAGAATCAGGACCAGGGCGATTGCAGCCATCGAAACCATGCTCACCAGCCCCGCCATGGCGTAAACCTCAGGCGTCATCCCGGTGTTGAGCATGTAGGAGACCAGATAGGTCGGAAACGTATCGAACCCTCCCTTCAGGAAATTTGTCCGGACGTATTCGTTGAAAGAGAGGATCACCACGAAGGCGCAGCTTGAAAACACGCCAGGCCGGATTTGCGGAAACTCGATCTGCCAAAAGGCCTGCCAGGCATCCGCCCCGCAGGTCCGCGCGGCCTCGGTCTGCTCCGGCCGGAACCGCCCCATGGTCACCAGGATCACCACGAAGGCATAGGGCAGACACCAGGTGATCTGGCCAACCACCGCACTCCAAAGCCCAAGATCGAAGAGTTCAATCCCGATCAGCCCGTCGACCAGCGCGTTCAGGTTCTTGAAATACACCAGCAGGGCCGCTGCGGTGATATCAGCCGGCACGAACAGAGGGGACAGCATCAGAAACACAAACGGCACCTTGAAGCGGGTGCGCTGGTAGAATTTCGCCGCCAACACCCCCATCGGTACCGTGATCGCCACCACGATCAGGGCGATCAGGACCGTCCATCCCAAAGCCACCCGGATCTCGTCATTCTCGAACAGCGCGCCGTACCAGAACAGGGTGAAATCGTAATCCGCCGCGCCGAAACCGTTCTGATTGAACGAAATCCAGAGGGTGTAGAGCACCGGCAGCATCAGGATTCCGACGATTGTCAGCAGATAGAGCCACTTCGCCCGGTACAGCCACACACTTTCGTAATCGTGGCTCACTTGAACGGCTCCAGCAGTTTGGTGAGGTCGAACATCCGATGGCCGATCCACAACAGCACCACCATCATCGCGACCATGATCGCCGCGATCGCCATGGCGAGCGGGAAATCCAGGGCTGCAATGGCGTTCACGACCAATGTGCCGGCGTTCGCCGCCCCTGGGCCACCCAGCAGATCCGGAACTAGGAACAGGCCGAGCGAGTTCACGAAAATGAAGATCGATGCCGCGAAAATTCCGGGTGCGGCCAATGGGATGATCACCCGCCGCATGGTTGCCACAAGGCCTGAGCCGATATCATCACAGAGTTCGAACACGTAACCGGGAACCGCTTCCATCGCGAGGAACCCGCAGAACACCATGAACGGCAGGAACGACAGAACCTCGCCGATCACCACACCGGTCGGCGTGAACAGGAAGATCGAAAGCGGCTCATCCACCAGCCCGATCGACATCAGGGCATCGTTCAGAATTCCGTTTCGGCCCAGGACCGGTCGGAGAGCGAACAGCCGGATCACCTCGGAAATCATGAACGGCAGGATGAACAGCAGAATCGCCTGATGCTGTGCATGAACAGGGAGCGAGCGCCGCACGAAAACCGCAATCGGAAAGCCAAGGCAGAAGGCGATCGCGACCGTGATGGCCGCAGATTTGATCGAGTTCAGAAAGCTGTCGACCCGACCGGAATAAAAGAAATCGCCATAGGCCGCGAAGGTGAACCCCGGCTCCATCCAGAACATGGTCCGTTCGAACACGCTCCACACCAGCGTCAGCGCCAGCGGTACCAGGAAGAACACGACCATGAAGACAAGCGGGACCCAGAGCACCAATTTTCCTGGTCCGTCGTCGTCCACGAGTTTTTGCCAAAGGGATCTCTGAGCATCCGAGCGAGGAGGCCCAATGGCCCCCTCGCCGCCATGTGCGGTCGTCATATGTGCGGCATCCAGTCAGTGGTTGGATCAGGCAGCCTGAACGCGGGACCACCACTCCTGATACGCCCGCAGTTCGGTCGGGTAGACGTTCTGCCAGGCATTTCCCTTGACCGCATAACGCTCGTTCTTGCGCTCAAGCGTCTCCTTCAGATTGGCAACGTCGAAATCGTCCGGATGCGCCTCCAGATAGTCGACCATGCCGGTGGTCAGCGAGGCGAAACCGAAACGGGACAGCTGACGGGTCGTGTACCACGGCGACAGGCAGGTATCCGCCATCTTGTAGAACGTCTCGTCGACGCCGCGCTCCGCCGCTTCCTTGGTCAGCATCACCACATTGTTCCAGACCTGATGGCCTTCTTTCATGGTGCCGTAGACCATATCCTTGCCGGACTTCTTGGCGGCGACCCGCTGGATCGGCTCCCAACAGGACATCATCATGACTTCGCCCGAGGCCAACAGATCCACACCCTGCTGGAACCCGTTCCAGAAGGTTCGGAACTGGCCGTCCTTCTTCTTCTCGATCAGGAATTCGGCCACGCCTTGGATTTCGTCCTTGGTCATGTTGGACCGGTCCTTGATGTCCATCATACCTTTGGCATGCAGGTAGATCGCGGTGACCGTCATGGTCGGACCGAAATCATTCTGCAGGGCGACCTTGCCCTTCATTTCCGGGCTGAACAAAACTTCCCAGCTGTCATAGTCCTGGCCGAGCTCGGTTTTGTTGTAGGCAAGACTGTCTGCGTTCGCGATATAGGGAACCGCGTAGACCTTGCCATCATAGCGGATCGAGTGGCCGGCGGCCCCTTTGGGGTCGGCCACCTCGTCCCGGAGCAAGCCCCAGTTTTTCATCCGCGAGGTGTCCAACTCGGCAATCACGCCATTCTGGGCCATCGCGTCTTCCATGCCGCCGCCATTATCGGTGAAGGCGTCGTAGAGTTTCCTTCCGTCACCGACCATCATCTTAGACAGGGCCTCGTCGGCACTGGCGCTCTTCGGGCTCCATGCGATCTTGATGCCAGAGGCCTCCTCGAACGGCTCCCACGTATCGAACGGGCGCATGATCGGTGCCGACCAAAGACGGATTTCGTTCCCTGCGGCAAAGGTCGGCGCCATGCGCGACGCAGCCGCAACTCCGACGGTCGCAGCGGCACCCTGCAGAAACATACGACGATTGAACTCAAACTGAGACATAACCCCTCCTAAATCAAAATACGGGAC
>CALAHL010000785.1 GCA_937891725.1 uncultured Rhodospirillaceae bacterium
CTGAGCCTGGAGCAGCCAGGTCAGCAGGATGGTGACCATGGTGCCGAAGGACATCATCTCACCATGGGAGAAATTCGCGAAGCGCAGGATGCCGAAGATGATGGTCACCCCCAAGGCGCCGAGCGAAAGCTGGGCGCCATAGGCGATAGCCGGCAAAATCACGAAATTGGCGAGCAGCGCGAAGGCGTTGGCGATGTCCATCTCAGCCCCCCAGAAACGAGCGGCGAACCTCGTCATTCGCCAGCAGGGCCTCGCCGGTATCGGTGAAGCGGTTGCCCCCCTGGACCAGCACGAAGCCGTGGTCGGCGATCTCAAGCGCCTGACGGGCGTTCTGCTCGACCATCAGGATGGCGATGCCGGTTCGGGCGATCTCTACGATCCGGTCGAACAACTCGTCCATCACGATCGGAGAGACGCCAGCCGTCGGTTCGTCCAGCATGAGCAGCTTCGGCTGGGTCATCAGGGCGCGGCCGACCGCCACCTGCTGCCGCTGACCGCCGGACAGCTCGCCGGCCGGCTGGTTGCGCTTTTCCGCCAGGATCGGGAACAGATCGAACACCTGCTGCTTGGTCTCGGAGATATCATCGTCGCGGATGAACGCGCCCATCTCCAGGTTCTCCTCGACGGTCAGAGACACGAAGACGTTGCGGTTCTGGGGCACGAATCCCATGCCCTGGCGGACCCGCTCCTGCGGCGCCAGCCGGGTGATGTCGGTGCCATCGAACACCACCGTGCCCTCGCGCAGGGTGAGCATCCCGAACACCGCCTTCATCGCTGTCGACTTGCCGGCGCCGTTCGGCCCGACCACGACAGCGATCTCGCCTCGTTCCACAGTAATGTCGCAGTTCTGGATGATGTCGGGGCCACCGTAGCCGCCGGTCATGCCGGTCGCGGACAGGAAGCTCATACCGCCGCCACGCGCGTGTGTTTGCGACCGGTGCCCAGATAGGCCTCGATGACATCCTCGTTGTGCATGACCTGATCCACCGTTCCCTGGGTGAGCAGACGGCCCTCGGCCATCACGATCACCGGGTCGCACAGGCGGGCAACGAAATCCATGTCGTGTTCGATCAGGCAGAAGGTATAGCCCCGCTCGGTGTTGAGCCTTTGGATGGAGCGGGCGATGGTCTGGAGCAGTGTCCGGTTCACGCCGGCGCCGACCTCGTCCAGAAACACGATCTTGGCGTCCACCATCATGGTGCGGCCGAGCTCCAGAAGCTTCTTCTGCCCGCCGGAGAGATTGCCGGCCAGTTCGTTCTCCAGATGCGGGATCTCCAGGAATTCGATGACCTCGCGGGCGCGCTCCTTGACCTGGGCCTCGACCTCGCGCACCCGCGCGAAATTGAACCAGGTGTGCCGGAGCTCCTCGCCGGGCTGGTGGGCGGGAACCACCATCAGGTTCTCGAGCACGGTGAGGGTGGAGAACTCGTGGGCGATCTGGAAGGTCCGAAGCAGCCCCTTGTGGAACAGTTCGTGCGGTTCCAGTTCCGTCACGTCCTCGCCATCCAGCAGGACTCGCCCGGCGGTCGGCGGGAAATGGCCCGCGACGATGTTGAAGAGCGTGGTCTTGCCGGCCCCGTTCGGTCCGATCAGCCCGGTTATGGAACCGGCTTCGATTTCCAGGCTGACATCGTCGACGGCCCGAATGCCGCCGAAATGCTTGGAGACGTGTTCGACTCTGATCATGAAACAATCCGGCAAGGGTGAAACGGTCGGACGGATGTCCGACCGTTTCCGAATGTGACCGCGGTTACCCGATCAGTGATAGGCGACCGTCTTCCAGCCGCCGTTCTCGACGATGGTCTCGCGGAAGCTGCCCGCAGACTCGCCCGGGCCGATCAGTTCCAGCGCGGTGCCGCCGACATAGTCGATCTCGCCGCCCTCGGACAGGATCTTCAGCGCCTTGGCCAGTTCGCCCGGATAGATCTTCTCGCCGGGCGCGTTGGCGACCTTGGTGACGTGATCCTTGTAGACGGCGCTGTCGGTGCTGCCGGCCGACTGCATGGCCAGAAGCAGCACGGCGGCGGCGTCATAGGCCTCCGGCACATAGGGGTCGTCGCCCTTGAAGCCCTTGCCCTTGGCTAGTTCCGCGAGCATCGACGCACCGGGGCTGTCGGTGCCGGGATTGGTCCCGATCGAGCCGTTGATCATGGTGCCGAAACTGTCGGTCAGCGACTCGCCGACCATGCCGTCCGGCAGCAGGAAGGTCTCGAACGCCCCGGTGTCGAGGGCGGCCTGAATCATGCCCTTCCCGCCCTGGTCCAGATAACCCGCGACAATCAGGATCTCGCCGCCGGCCGCCGCCAGGGTCCCGACTTCGGCCGAGTAGTCCGCCTTGCCGTCCTCGTGCGCGGCGACAGCGGTGATCTGCCCGCCGGTGCCCTCGAAGGAACTCTGGATGGCGTCGGCCAGGCCCTTGCCGTAGTCGTTATTGGTGTAGGTCAGGGCGGCGCTCTTGATCCCCTTGTCGGACAGGATCTTGGCGATGATCTGTCCCTGACGCGCATCGGACGGAGCGGTCCGGAAGAAAAGGCCGTCATCCTCAATGGTGCTCAGCGCCGGCGAGGTGGCCGACGGTGAGATCATCACCACGCCATTCGGGCGGACCACATTGTTCAGCACGGCCGTGGTGGCACCGGAGCAGGTCGCTCCGACGATGCCCTGCACGCCTTCGGAGGTGATCAGACGCTCGGCCGCGGCGGTGGCGGCGGCGGCGTCGATGCAGGTGCTGTCACCCCGGACGGAGACGACCTTCCGGCCGCCGAGAAAGACGCCGCTGTCGGAAATCTCCTGGATCGCCAGTTCGCCGCCGAGCGCCATCGGCTTGACCAGTGACTCGGTCGGACCGGTGAAGCCCTGAAGCATCCCGATCTTGACCTCCTCCTGGGCGTGGGCCGCCGTCGAGAACATCGCTGCGCAAAGCAGCGCTAACGTGCGCTTCATTTTGGATTCCTCCTGGTCAGTTTGGTGCACACGGTCAATTTAGTGCACATAGAATGTGCAATATACTAGACGGCACCGGTCTCACAACACAGCGGACGCGCATTTTTCGGTGATGTTGGGGGTCGGCATCGTCAGACGACCTTGTCAGACCAATCCGGTTGGGGAGCAGGCGCGCGGTTCGTGGCTTTGATGGAGAAGAAACCCATTTCTATAGGTTAACAGCTCGACAGAGATCATCCGCATTGCCGTGATGATGTATGTGCGCTACCCGCTCTCCTCCGGCGAGGGGGAGGGGCGATGTCGAAATTTTGTGACGTGAAGATCCTTCAGAAATTTGCTGCTGTCTGTGGCTCAGGTCCCAATCATTTCAATCTCCAGCGTCATCTGAACAACCGCGATTTATTCAATTGACGGGGCGGGCCATGTCTTGGCCTGAGCGGTGTCGGGCATCTGCCTTGAACCGCTGCGACCCGCCGTGACACAGTTCGGCGCGAGTCCGGAACAACTGGACCGAAAATGAGGAAACGCGGTGGAGGAGAACGGATCGCCGCAGCGCGCTGTAGGCCGGCGCGGCTGGCTGCTGGCATTGCCGGATTTTCGGCGCCTGTGGGTGGTTGGGCTGGTGTTGTTCGTGGTCCGCTGGCTGGAGATGCTGGCCGTCGGAGTGTTCGCCTATCAGGCGACGGAATCGGCGTTCCTGGTCGCCATGCTGACCATGCTCCGGCTGCTGCCGATGGGGATGTTCGGCGCCGTCCTCGGCGCCGTCGCCGAGCGGCTGGAACGGCGCAGCGCGCTGATTGTCGTGGTGTTGGCGATGATGGCGAGTTCGCTCGCCATTGCGATTCTCGGCTCGCTTGGTCTCCTGGAGGTCTGGCACTTGGCTATTGCCAGCTTCGTGAACGGGCTGGGATGGGCGACCGACAACCCGGTGCGGCGGATGATGATCGGCGACGCCGTCGGCCCCGAGCGGATGGGTCCGGCGATGTCGCTCGACGTCGGCACCAACAATGCCAGCCGCATGCTGGGGCCGACGGTGGGTGGGCTGATCCTGGCGACGGCCGGGATCGCCGGAGTGTTCTGGCTGGGCGCTGCACTGTACGCAATCGCGCTGGTGGCGGCGCTGCGGATCCAGATCCGCAGCCGGACCGGCGTCACGGACACCGCATCGGTGCTGCAGCGTGTCAGGGAGGGCCTCGCGTGGGTGCGCGGCGACCGCCGGATGACCGGCGTGCTGCTGGTGACCGTGATCTTCAACATCTTCGGCTGGCCGTGCACCAGCATGATTCCGGTGCTCGGCAAGGATCTCCTGGACCTTGAACCAGAGGGCGTCGGACTGTTGGCTGGGATCGATGGTGTCGGGGCCTTCCTCGGGGCTCTGACGATCGCCGCGCTGTCTCGCCCGCACTGGTACGGTCGGGTCTATATCGGCGGCGTCACCCTCTTCATGGCCGCATTGATTGCGTTCGCGACGTCATCCTCAGTGGCATTGGCCGGCAGCGCCCTGCTGCTGGTCGGCATCGGCGGCGCCGGGTTCAGCGTTATGCAGGCCACTCTTGTCTACCTGCACGCCCCGGTCGAGATGCGCGCCCGCTTGCTCGGCCTGCTGTCGGTTTGCATCGGGGTCGGGCCGGTCGGGTTCTTCTACCTCGGCTTCCTGTCCGAGGCCGTTGGAGCGCAGGCGGCGACGGTGGCGCTCGCGGCGCAGGGCCTGCTTGCGATCCTGCTGGCGCGCCGCTGGTGCGCATTTTGACCGCTAGGGTTGTCTGACGTCAGCGCTCGTGGGACAGATTGGCGGATTTTCGGTAGGGAGGGTTTCTGGCTCATCGTAGTGACCGAAGGGAACGCTGAAGAGACGGAAATCAGACGCCTCGAAGCCGGGGGCAGGGCAGGGTATCCTCGAAGGCAACGGAAGCGACCAGAAGGGTCAACAGATGCGGGTATTGGTGGCGGTTGGTTTGGCTCTGATTCTGGTCGCGCCGGAGATGGCGGCAGCGCAGTCAGTGGAAGACATCAAGGCGGCGCGGGAGGGGTTGTACGACTATGACACCGATCTGCCCGATGGGGTTTGGGGGGCCGAGAGTAAGGCGGCCCTGGAGGCTTATCAGCGCGATTGGCAATTGCCGGTCACTGGTGAGTTAACGTCGGACATAGTCCTTCGGCTGAAAGGCGAGCATCCTGCGACAAAGGCGCAGTGGTACGAAACGAACCGGACCGGATGCCAGATATGGAATCCTGGGCCCGGAGCGCAGGAAACCAACGGTTGGAGCGGAACTTGCCAGGATGGTAAGGCCGATGGCCAAGGTACGTTAGTCTGGAATTATATCTTTAAAGGCGATCGAAAGCAGGGGAGCTATGAGGGCGGTTACCTGGCTGGCAACCTGCACGGTCGGGGTGTTTACACCTGGGACGGTGGCGACCGTTATGAGGGCGGCTTCAAGGATGGCAAGGCAACAGGGCAGGGCGTTCTCACATATGCCAATGGCGGCAGTTATGAGGGCGACTGGCGAGATAGCCAATACCACGGACGGGGCGTTCTCACGTATGCCGATGGCTACCGATATGAGGGTGACTTCAAGGATGGCAAACAATCGGGCCAGGGCGTTGCCACCTTTGCCGATGGCCACCGTTATGAGGGCGACTGGCGAGATGACGATTTTAACGGCCGGGGCGTTTTAACTTCGCCCAATGGCGACCGGTATGAAGGCGATTTCAAAGACGGGGATTACTCCGGCCAGGGCACATATACTTTTGCCAGTGGCAATCGTTGCACGGGTGAGTGGCAGAATGACAGGCTCACCGGCACTGGTCAGGGCGTGTATGGAGGCCGCAAAACCACCTGTCGGCCTGGAGCGGGAACCGGTATCAGCTTTGATTGATCCGTTTCCAAAAGGCGGGCGCCAATAGAGGTTTTCGGTGCATGCCGTCCGAAGAGCATCGCTGTCATAGGCCCGATCTGCGCGGGGATCTGGCCGTCGCCTATTTCATGAAGCATATCGACCGCACTCCGGCCGTCATGGGCCTGGCCTTCGCCGCACTTGACGGCGACTGGCTGGCCTCCGGCATGATCGGTGGTGGCTAAGGTTTTGCCGCCTTCGTCTTCCAGGCCGCGATGAAGGCTTCGCGTTCGTCGGGGTCGTAGATACCGCTTGGGTTTTCCCGGGTTGGCAGGGTCGCCAGATAAGGGCGTCTCTCCTCCCAGAACTGGTCGAAGATCCGGCGCAGTTCAGCGACCGGATCGGAGTGCTCGTCAACGCGCAGATCAACAGCTGCATGTACTTCGGTTCCGCGTACGATAAGCGCTGCTGATTGTCGTCCCCGCTTGTCGCCGCCCTCCTCCTGGCCTGCCTCGAGGGCGGAGAGCAGGCGATCGGCAAACGGTCTGCTGTCGCCGCCGGTCCAGGCTGCCACCGTTGCCTCAAGCACCTGAGGTCCCACCAGCATGTTTCCGGCGATTGAGACTGCGTCTCCCGGCCAGTCCCCGCACCAGTCAATACAGCGCGCGCCGGTATGAGCGAACGGTTTGCCGGTTGCATCGACCCCATGTATCTGGCGCCACATGTGGCCCTGATCGCCGTCAAGCGCGCTGTCCATAGCCGCCGCAGGTTCGATCCCCCCAGCGAGAGCCGTGAGCATTCTGTCACCGGCAACCGGGCTCGTATAGGACTGTGACGCCAACGCACCTGAACCGTCGCGGAACATCGGGCACATGGCGCCGACCGCGATGACGCGCGAGGCGATGGCGATGCCGAATTGTCCGCTGGACCGGTCGCGGGCAACTATGGACCAGGTCATGAGACGGCTCCTTGCTCTAGAACTATTGGGTCTGGAAAACTATTCGGTCTGGGGGCGACGACACATAAGCTGATCTTAGATGCGCCCACGCCCGGATCAATCGGGGGCAGCGATATACGGCCGGAAGGCAATCCGTTAGGACATAGCAGGGCATGTGAAGGTACTGTCCGGTTAATCGGGCTGGGAGAACTTTTTTATGACGACTCAATGGCGGGAAATGTCGGACGAGACGCTCGAGGCGAGTTTCAATCCCCGGATCGCCAGTGCCGATGCCGCTGGCAGTCTTGTTCGATATGCGACCAGGTCTGCTGAAGCGCGCGCGCTTCTGGCAAAAGAATCCCAGGCCCAAGAAGATCTGCGATACGGACCTGGCGCAACGCAGACATACGACTTGTACCGGCCCCACGGGGACGCGCAGGGCCGCCCACTCGTCATATTCATTCATGGCGGTTACTGGCGCGCCTTAGACAAGAGCGATCACAGCTTCGTTGTGCCTCCCTTGATCGCCGCAGGGGCGGTTGTCGTGAATCTCAACTATGATCTCTGCCCAGACGTCACACTGGATGTCATGTGCCAACAGGTCATACAGGGAGTCCGCCACTGCCATGCGAACGCGGCCGGTTGGGGGGCGGATCCTAACCAAACAATTCTGATAGGCCATTCCGCAGGCGCTCACCTGGCCGCACGGGTTTTGAATGCCACGGCCGATGAACACGGTCGTCCTGCGGACCTTGTGTGTGGGGTCGTGGCGATCAGTGGCGTATACGAGCCTCAGGTCGTCCTACGAATTCCGACGGTAAACGAGCAAGCACAGATCACCGCTGACGTTGCTGAGCAGAATGACTGTCTGGTTCGACCGGTATTGGGCGCTCCGCGTCTTGCTGTCTGGGCTGGAGGCGACGAGCCCGAGGCCTGGATCAATCAGTCCCGGCGCTATGCGGAACATGCCGAACGGCACGGATTGGCCTGCACGTTCTTTGAACTTCCGGGAACCGATCATTTTACGGTCTTGGAGCGGTCGTTTGAGCCAACGTCCAATGGATGGCAGGCCATAGCATCGTTTCTAGAGTGATCGACGAGTGCCGTAGGAGTGCTCCCGAATGTGGCCCCCGGTTAGGGCCAGAGTTTCCGGGCTTTGATCAGCATCACGGGCTGGCTGCGTGTGCTGATTCCATGAGCGTTACACGATTCTCTAGTGCTGGAACCGACTTCTGACATCCGTGGGTGGAAGCGAGATATCGATCGAGGGAAAGGTTAGGGCTCGAACTGTCGAATGATTGCCAGGATCGCAACGGCGATTGCAGTAGCCAGTGCAGCAAGCCCGAGGTAGCCCTGGCCAGCGGCCATCCCGACGGCTCCACACATCCAAAGCCCGGCCCCCGTGGTCAACCCCTTGACGCGCTCCTCGTTCCTGAAGATCGAACCGGCGGCGAGGAAAGCCACGCCGGCAGTGATGGCCTCCAGCAAACGCAGCGGATCAGCCGCTGGCTGCTCTTCCAGCGACCGAATCCAGGAGAACATCTCGAAGGCAATAATTGTGAACAGCGTCGAGGCGAGCCCGACCATCATGTGCGTGCGCAATCCCGCCGCGCGGCCCGCCCATTCCCGTTCAAATCCGATGGCGCCCGAGAGCACGATAGCCGCGCACAGGCGAAGGATCGCATCGAAGAAAGTGATGTCGGCAGTCCATAAATCTTCTATCCCCATTCCAGTATCCCTTCCCAGTAAATTTTCCCATTGTGGCGGTCGCCGGATGAATATCGTGCGAAACTCTTGGTGTTTCAGTTGGTAGAGTTTGTGGATCGGGTGCGGGGAGAGCCCGAACCGTCATCAGGTCGATCCATTGAAAATCAAGGATCTCGATCCTCTCGGCGCAAGAGCGGATGGCATCGGTGGGCCGCATCAACAGTTAACTCGGCCGTA
>CALAHL010000786.1 GCA_937891725.1 uncultured Rhodospirillaceae bacterium
TTGCATCCGCTGCCCGGGGTCGCCTGCCGCGCCCGTTGAACCGCGGCGCGGGATAGCTGGTGGTACTGGGATCGCGGTTGGTACCGGTCCTGCGGATTCTCCGTGGGGCTTGTCGGATATCAACTTGCGTACAACTTCGCGGTTTATGACCAAGATGCGGTAGCGATCGGCGACTCTTTCCAGACCGTTGTCGACGGCTCACTCACGCCATGGCTCGATCCCGGGAAGGAGTTGGCGAGAAAGATTGAACAAGCGCTCTGGAAGAAACTCGGAGTCCCGGTGCTTCGAGGGATTCTCAGCGGAGGTTGCGGCGCGGTGTTCAACATCGTGGCGTCGGACGACAATCCATGCACTCTTGACCTCGATCGCCTTGGCGAACTGGTGCTGTCGGCTGTGCGCACGTTGGTCCCCCAAGGTCAGTGGCGGTACCTCACGGCCGGCGAGAAGAATGGTGCGATCGAAGCAAGATTGCAGATTCGAAATGTCCACAAGGTCAAGGTCTTCAATCGTCCTTTTAAGCTTTTCGAAGAAACCATAGCCATGGCCCCAGATGGTAATGTCTATTGGATCGGAGCCGACGGAAGTCTTCCTTGGAGCGAGGACTTTTCAACGGGAAATCCGGTTGCTTTTCAAGTGTTGATTCACGAGCTCATGCATGTTTACCAGTACCGTACCTGGGGCTGGTCTTCTGTAGTGATGGTATGGAAGGCAGCCCTCGCCAACGAAGATTATTATTACTGCCCACTCGTGCCCGGCCGGACGATCAGTGGGTACAATATGGAGGAGCAGGCAGAGTTGGTTTCAGATCGGTTCGCGTTGTCTCGGGGCGGTTCCGTGTATCGGGCCAAGAACCTAACCTGCGGCACGTTGCCAAATCTGGATCCGATAGTGCGTTTCTAGCGCCAGCGTGCTAACAAAGATGCCTCAACGACTTGCAAGAATCCTCACCGGTCGCTGTATTACTTCGGCGCCTGCGCTATACCGCAAGTGCGGCATCGCTTTGGGTCTTGCTTTCGTGTCGGCCTTCCTCTCTTCATGCTCCACCATTTGTCAGGGCATTTTAGCCAACGAGACGCCCGGCACCATTTCGGTGACATTCTCGGTCAGCGACGTCTTTACATCGGATGGCACACGCCTCAAATGTCAACTTGGGAGTATCCTTTGGCTGGGCCCCGCGCCGACCCGTCGCGGGACACCTTATTCAAAGCAGTATCCCCGGCCATACCTGAGCGGCGTGACAATCGACCATGCCACCTGCAGCGCGACCTTCCAGCTTGACCCATCGCAGGCAGCCTACAATGTGTTCATCAATTGGCCATGCGCGGGCGATGAGCGGAATCCCGGCGAATCTGTGCCGCCGTTGCCCCCTTTTTTCGACAGCTTGTCGATCACCGCGGGCGGACGCACGCAGATCTGGCGCGGCTGGGCAGCGGTAGAGCAGTTCAAGCGACGCCCCAGCGGCAACTGCGTCTTCGCCTTTCGCGAGGCGACGATCAGAGGTTGAGATTCGTTCGCACCTGACACACCATCTCAATCTCTAGCATCCGTGAGGGGGCCGAGACCGCCCATGTCCGAGACCGTCAACACCGACCGCGACCGCCGTTACGCCCGCGCCAAACTGCTCGCGGCCGCGGTGTGTCTCACGGCGATGGGCCTCAGCGCCTGTGGTGGCGGTGGTGGCGGATCGTCGACCCCGCCGCCCGTGGTCGTAACGCCTCCTCCTCCGCCCCCGGTCTCAGGCCCT
>CALAHL010000787.1 GCA_937891725.1 uncultured Rhodospirillaceae bacterium
AACACCAAACCTGGGGTGCCGTCAATGTCTCAACACGATACGCTTACATTGCGAACTATTTTGCTGCCGCCGCTTGGCGTGTTTCTGACGGTCGGGATTGGCGGGCATTTCTGGTTGAACATCCTGCTGACCATCCTCGGATACATCCCGGGTATCGTGCACGGAGTCTGGATCATCGCAAAACGCTCGGACTGACCATGCTGCGACCACGCACGGCGCTACTTGAGACCGCACTTGTCTTGTGCGGTCTTCTTGTCGCGCTGTGCATAGGTCCAGCATCTGCTCAGGACAGCGCTCCCGGCTCGGGAGCCGACACGGCCGGGCCTGCGCAATCCGTCGCCGTCGAGCCGACCGCCCAGGACGATAAGATCGCCAATCGGATCGCGCGGATCATGCGGGCGACCGGCTGGTTCACGACCGTCGAAGTTGCGGTCGAGGATGGCGTGGTCTTCATCGACGGCGACACGACTACGGCGGAGGCGCGCCTTTGGGCGGGAGATCTGGCCCGCAAAACCCAGGACGTGGTCGCCGTGGTCAACCGCCTGTCGGTGACGCCGAACGTCGATTGGAGCTTCCGGCCCGCCCTCCTGGAAGTCGGAGCCTTGGTGCGATCCGGCATCACGCTGCTGCCGCTGATCGTCTTCGCGATCGTCGTCATCCCGCTGGCGTTCTACGCCGCGATCCTGGTCGCAAAACTGGTGGAATGGGCCCTGTCACGCCGGATCGAGTCGCCGTTTCTGCGGCGGGTCCTGGCGCGCACGGCAGCGATCCCGGTCTTCCTGATCGGTCTCTATCTCGTCCTTCAGGTCGCCGGTCTCACGAGGCTCGCGGTGTCGCTGCTGGGCGGAGCGGGCGTGATCGGCATCATTGTAGGCTTCGCGTTCCGAGATATCGCCGAGAACTTTCTCGCCAGCCTGCTGCTCAGCATCCGGCGCCCGTTTCGCCGGGGCGACTATATCGTGGTGAGCGGGCACGAAGGCCTGGTGCAAAGCATGGACACGCGCAGCACCTTGCTTCTGTCGCTTGAAGGCAATCATATTCAGATTCCGAACGCGGCCATCTTCAAGAGCACGATCGTGAACTACAGCTCCGCCCCCGCCCGGCGCGAGGTTGTTGACGTTGGCATTGGCTTCGATGTGTCGATCGCCGCCGCGCAGGAGATCATCCTGGGCGTTCTGACGGCGCACGACGCGGTCATCAATGATCCGGAAGAACCGTTGGTACTGGTCGACTCCCTCGGCAGCGCGACGGTGAACCTACGGGCCTACTTCTGGCTCGACGGACGAACCCACGCCCCTCCCAAAGTCAAATCCGCCCTGCTGCGCCTGATCAAGAAGGCGCTGATGGAAGGTGGGATCTCGATGCCGGATGAGGCGCGCGAGATCATCTTCCCCCAAGGCGTGCCCATCATCTCAATGCCGGACAGCGGCGCTTCGGCACCGCCTATCAAACACGGCCCGGTCAGCGCCGCTCCGGCCGTCAGCCCCGCCGTCGTTGAACCGGAGGCCCAGTCGACGGCGTCCGAAGGCGATCTCGGCAACGACACCGACTCCCTCGAACGACAAGCCGCAATCAGCGAACCAGTCGACCCGGCGGACGACCTTCTGAACCGCTGACCAGCGGAACTCGCGATCACCCTCAAACGATCAGGCGGAGGTCTTGGGCTCCCGGTCGAAATGTGCGCGCAACAGGGCCACGTTGCGTTGATTTGCGCGAAAGCCGACATCGAACAGATCACCGATCACCGGAACCACGCCGATCAGAAAATCGATCCCGACATTCAGGCCCATCCGCACAAGAACGGATTTGGGTGCGCCCATCCGATGCGCGCGCATCACGATATAGCCGGATGGAATGGCCAGGAGGCCGTCTCCGATCCCCGGGACCAGTCCGATGATCGCATCCAGGCCGAACCGGATATTCGTGCCGGGCATCCGGAACCGGCTGTCCAGCCACCTGGCCAGTATTTCCAGGTCGCGCAGTTCCCGCTCGCGGTCCATCTTGGCGTCCAATCTCGGGGGTTAAACCGATAAAACGCTTGGATGCTGACGAAGGTTCCCGGTCTCCGCGCGGAGAGTCAAAAATTTCAGTAGTTGCTGTCTGGGAACGCGGCCTTTCGCTCGGTCATGTAGGCAACCAGAGCTTCGTCGATCGCGGGATCGATCGGCGGGGCCTCGAACTCATTCAGCAG
>CALAHL010000788.1 GCA_937891725.1 uncultured Rhodospirillaceae bacterium
GTCGCGGCACCGAGGTCAAGGTGACGGTTTTGCAGCAGGACGACGATCGCGTCGAAGTTAAAATCGCAGATAACGGCGCCGGAGTGCCGAAGGCCAAGCTTGCGCAAATCATGGAACCGTTCGTCCAGATCTCGTCGTCCTATGCCCGGCCCGCGGGCGGAACCGGACTTGGACTCGCGATCTGTCGCTCGCTGGCGCGGGCGATGGACGGAGCGTTCGAGATCGAAAGCGACTCGGGCCAGGGGCTGACGGCCCGATTGATCCTTCCGCGTCACTTGAATCTGCACGGCTGATCCGCAGTCCGGGCCTTCCCGTGGCATCGGCGGCCGATTAACGTGGTCGTCATGGCACAGCAGATCACGCTCTACGAAAATCTTCGCACCCTCGGATACGTTCCCTTCTACCTCGCGATCGAGCGAGGGGACTGGATACGGGAGGGACTCGAGGTCCGGGTCGAACTGTCTCGCTCCACCTCCTACACCGCTCAGGCCTTGTTGGACGGTGTGACGGATGTGTCCTGGGGCGGTCCGATGCGGGTGATGATGCACCACGACGCGAGCCGCAGGGCCGGTGAGGTCTCGCCGCTGGTCTGCTTCGGACAAGTGGTGGCACGTGACCCGTTTGCCCTGGTTGGACGGCAGCCCAATCCGGAATTCCGGTTCGCCGACCTTCGGGGCAAGCGGCTTGCGGTCGCGATCGAGGTGCCGACCCCCTGGCAGACGCTTCAGGACGATCTCGGACGCGCCGGAGTAGGGCTCGACGAATGGACCCGCGCGCCCGACCAATCGATGGCCGAAAATGTGGCGGCTTTGGGAGCGGGTGCGGTCGACGTGATCGAGGTGTTCGAGCCCTATGCCGACATGGCGGTGCAGGCCGGATACGGCCATGTCTGGCATCGGTTCGCGACGCGCGGCGATGTCGGCTTCACCAGCTTCTACACCACCCGCAGCTTCGCCGAGACCGAACGGGACACCTGCCGGGCGTTGGTCCGGGGGATCGGACGCAGTCTGCGCTATCTGGCCGGTGCGGATGCCGATGAGGTTGCGGTCCAGGTGCAGCCCTATTTCCCGGATCTGTCGGTCGAGAGCCTGGCGCGCATCGTGACGAATTTGCGGGGTGTCGGTCTTTGGGCGACGACGCCGGTTTTCCCGGTCGATGCGTTCGTCCGGCTTAAAGCGGCGTTGCTGTCGGGTGGGCTGATCTCCTACGACGTGCCCTATGATCTGGCGGTGGACGAGGAGCTGTCCGCGACCCCGATCCCTCAGGAGTAACGGCCCATGCCTTCCGAGATGCTGACTGCCGGCCAGGCGCTGGCCGAGATGGAGACCGGACGGCTGACGTCGGTCGACCTGGTGCTGGCCTGCCTGGATCGGATCGACGCGCGTGAGCCGCAGGTCAAAGCCTGGTTGCACGTGGATCGGGAACGGGCCCTGGCACTGGCGGCCGAGCGGGATCTGGAGCGGGCGGCCGGAAAGATCCGGGGGCCGCTGCACGGCCTTCCGTTCGGCACCAAGGACGTCATTGACGTGGCGGACATGCCGTGCACCCACAACTCTCCCCTGCACCAGGACCGAGTTCCTGTGGATGATGCGGCGTGCGTTCAGCTGTTGCGCACGGCGGGAGCGATCCCGCTCGGCAAGCTCGACACGGTCGAGTTCGCGGCGATGGGGCGGCTCGCCAAATCGACCAATCCGCATCGCGCCACGCACACGCCGGGTGGCTCTTCCAGCGGCTCCGGCGCCGCGGTCGGCGATTTGCATGTCCCACTGGCCTTCGGCACCCAGACCGGTGGCTCGGTCATGCGGCCCGCCTCCTATTGCGGCACCTATGCGATGAAGCCGACCTGGAGCGTGGTGAACCGGGAAGGGGCCAAGATGTTCGCCCCCAGCCTGGACACCATCGGCTGGTATGCGCGGGAGGTCGAGGATCTGCGTCTGGTGGCGGAGGCGAGCGGCCTGCCGTCATCCGACCGTCCGGCCCGTTCGGTCTCGGCGTTGCGGATCGCCCTGTGTCACACGCCCTATCGGGACACATTGCGTCCCGGCGCCGAGGACGCCTTGCGTCGGGCGACCGATGCCCTGTTGAACGCGGGTGCGACGGTGGAGGTCCACGAACTGCCGCCGACCTTTGACGGGCTCGACGCTGCGAAGGACACGATCATGCGGGGCGAGGGCCGGGCGGCCTTCATGCCGCATCTGAAGACCCATGGTGACGGTCTCCACGCGGATCTGCGCAGCCATGCGGAAAATCGGACCGGGATCTCTCCGCTCGCCCTGAAGGCGGCGCTCGACTATGCGGCCCATGCGCGGACGGTGTTCGACGGGCACTATCGCGGCTTCGATGCTGTGCTGAGCTACGGGGCGGTCGGAGAGGCGGACGAGGGCCTGTCCAGCAGCGGCAATTCGGTGATGAACTCGCTGTGGACGCTGCTCCATGTCCCGGTGATCGGTGTGCCGTCCGGCGACGGCCCGACCGGCCTGCCGATCGGTGTGCAACTGATCGGGTTCCGGTTCGCGGACGGAGAGTTGCTGGATGTGGCGGCCGCTGCGGCCCCGGTGATCGATCCGTGGCACGGTCGGGTACGGGTTCCGGGCTGACCGGCGATCAGGCGAGAAACCCTTCCTCGAATCCCAGTTCGGCGAGAACTTCGGCGGTGTGCTCACCTAGACCCGGCGGTGGGAGGTCGACCTTCGGGCCGTCGGTGCCGCTGCGATGGGACGGGCCAACCAAGGTCACGGGGCCGTCGAAGCCCTCTGGGGCCGGTACCTCGATCAACGTTCCGCGATGCGCCAGTTGCGGGTCTTCCACGGCTTCCGGAATGCGGTTGATCCGGGCGATCGGAACGCCCTTGTTGCCCAGCCGCTCGGCCCAATTCGCGGCGCTGTCCTTCAGGAATTCGGCCGCCACCGTCTCACGCACCAGGGATTTATTCGCAAGCCGCCCCTTGGTGGTTGCAAAGCGGTCGTCGTCCAAAAGCTTGCTCAAGCCCATCTCGGTGAACAGCCCCTTCACATGGCCCTCCGCCGTGGCCGACATCAGGACCGAGCCGTCGGAGCATTCAAACGCGTCGGCGGTCGGAAGATGAGTGGCTGAGGCATTGCCGATCAGGGTGTTCTCGAACCCGTCGACCAGCCATTGGGCGATCGACGGCGCCTGAATGTTCAGTGCCGCATCCAGCATTGAGACGTCCAGGAACTGACCTTCGCCGGTGCGCTCCCGCCGGAACAGGGCGCTGGCCACGGCGAAGGCGCCCGACATGCCGGTGAACAGATCGACCGGAAAATAGCCGGTCCGGGTCGGTCCGCTCTCCGCGTGTCCGTTGGTGGCCATCATGCCGGAGGCGGCCTGAACCGCACCGTCATAGGCGGCCTGGGTGCCGCGTGGGCCGCCGGCGCCGAACCCGGTGATCTGGCAGTACACGACCTTCGGATTGATCGCGCACACCTGCTGGTAACTCAGACCCAGCCGTTCGGCCACGCCGCCGCGAAAATTCTGCGCCACCACATCGGCGCTTTCCAGCAGCCTTTGGACGACCTGTTGGCCGCGCGGGTCCTTCAGGTCGACCGCCAGGCTGCGTTTGCCCAGATTGAGGGCGAGGAAGGCCGAGGCCATGTCGTGGCTGGCGTGCGGGCTGGGGATCATCCGGTTGCGCATCTGGTCGCCGACGCCCGGTGGTTCGACCTTGATCACATCGGCCCCTTCCAGCGCCAGTTGCGCCGTCAGGTAGGGGCCGGACAGCACCTGGGTGAAATCCGCCACCCGAATGCCTTCGAATGCGCGCGCCATGCCGATCTCCTCCCCGTGGTCGCCGGGTCTTGTCGCCCGGTCGCTTGCCAGTCCATCCAGATCGGACGCAGGGTAGCATCAAAACAAACCCTTGGAGGAACCCATGAACGAACCTGCGGATGCACCGGAGATCTCGGGCGAAAGCGTGAAACAGGCAGCGGCGGAACTGGTCGATCTGCTGAAACTGCGCACCTTTCCGTTCGGCATGAAGCTGTTCGAGGATGCCGATGAGATGCGCGCCATCAAGGGCTTGCGCACGCCGACCGACGGTATCCCGTTCACCACCTGCCAATTGGTCACCCAGGTCCGGACCGCCGGGTTCACGTTGGGGATCGTGCAGGACAATCTGCGGCCCGGCGCCAGTTGCGGTGCCAATATCGGCCTAGAGCCGGTGCCGGAGCGGTTGGCCTCCGGTGAGGGGATGAACGGGGTCTGGTTCGACAACCAGGAAGCGGCGGCCAAGCATCAGGCCGAGATGCCGCGCGTGCCCGCCGGGCACTATTCCGGTCTGGCGGCCTCGCCCTTGCGCAGCGGCCGCCTCGATCCGCCGGATATCTGTCTGTTCTACGCCTCGCCGGGTCAGATGATCCTGTTCATCAACGGGTTGCAGTTCAAAAATTACAAACGCTATGACTTCTCGATCACCGGCGAGAGCGCCTGCGCCGACAGTTGGGGCCGCGCCCTGGCGGAACGCACGACC
>CALAHL010000789.1 GCA_937891725.1 uncultured Rhodospirillaceae bacterium
CCCACAAGGGTGCCGGTGAAGTGACCCGGTACGAGTTACCCAATCTGCCGGCGATGAACTTTGTGATCGACGACGTCCTGCAGGGCGGGGTGAACGCCTCGCTGAACCTGGACGGTCACGGCAAAAGCCTAGCCTTCCACCTGCTGGATCTGGAGGTCACGGTCCCGGAAAGTTGCGTCGTGAACGGGTAGCTCAACATCCGCTTATTTCGCGCTTTCTCCGACCAGTGATCGGGCGAAGACCAGACTGAATTTTGACCCCGCATCCTGTTCGGTTTCCACGACGAGCTGTCCGCCCATCCGGCGCATCAGCCGCTTGGTAATCGCCAGGCCCAGCCCGGCCCCTTGTCCTTCGGCGAGCATCGCGTTCTCTCGCCGAAGGAAGGGCTCGCCGATTTTTTCGATCATGTCCCGGCTCATGCCGGGGCCTCGGTCCTGAACCGAGATCACCGGCCGCTTGTTCACCAGTACGGCCTCCACCAGCACGGCGGAGCCGGATGCGGAGAATTTGACGGCATTGGACAGCAAATTCAGGAGGCACTGATGGGTCGACCGTCTGTCGGCAACCAGGATCAAATCGGCGTCGACCCGCGCCTCGACCGAAACCCCATAGCGCTCTGCGATCGGATGAATGGTCTTGAGGGCGCGCTCGATCACCTCTGAAATCAGGAAGTGCTCATCTGCGAGGTCCACGGTGCTGGTCTCGATCTTCGAGATTTCGAGAATGTCGTTGATCAAATCGAGAAGTTGGCTTCCGCTGTCATAAATATCCGCCGCATACGCCTCAACCTTGGCATCACCCAGGGCTTTGACACCGAATGTCTTCAGCATCTCCGAAAACCCGATAATGGCGTTGAGCGGCGTGCGCAGCTCGTGTGACATGTTCATCAAGAACTGAAGTTTGGCGTTGTTCGCCTCTTCCGCCTGCTGAAGCTTTTCCTTCAGGTCCTCGGACAGGGTGGAGAGTTGCTCATTCGCCGTCATGATTTCGGTCATGTCATGAGCGCTGACCGCGACCGAGACCTTCCCTCCGACCTCGAACCGCGCGAGCGAGACCATGGCCGGAAACGTCGAGCCGTCGCGACGTACCGCCTGAACGATGCGGACTTTGGAGGTCATCGGTCCGGCCTTTGACCTAGGATCCGCTATGTAGCCGTGTACGAGTGCGCCATGGCGTCCCCGCACGAACTGCGGCACCAGAACGTCGACAGGAGCGCCGATAAGGTCCTCCTTATTCCAACCGAAGAGCTTCTCTGCCGCTTCGTTCACCATCTCGATCCGCTGGGTCGCAGAGACCGTCAGAATCGCGTCCGGGACGGCCCGAAGCACGGCTTCGAAATGATCGCGCAGGGTCGCCAGCGCTTCCTGGCCCTCGATATCGCGCGTCACATCTGTCTGGATGCCGACGAAATGGGTCAGGACCCGGTCGGCATTGAAGATCGGCGCAATGCGCAGCTGGTTCCAGAACGGGGTTCCATCTTTCCGCCGATTTCGGAGCGTCACCGAACAGGCCGTGCCGGCCTTGAGGGCCTGTCTTATGACCTCCAGCTGCTCCTGATCGCGATCATGCGCGTTCAGGAATCGACAGTTCCGGCCGATCACCTCGTCATGGTCGTAGCCGGTCATCTCCAGGAACGCCCGGTTGACGTAGACCAGCTTGTGATCTTCCTCGGCCATAGTGACCAAAACGCCGTTGGTCGCCGCGTCCAGAGCCGCGCTTTTCAGCATCAGATCCAGATTGAGTTCTCTTTCATGCGTGACATCGATGCTGATCCCAAGAACGTGGGCACCACCAAGATTGTCCAAATTCGGAACAAACTCCGCAATCGAACGGATGTATCTGGCCCCACCATCGGCGCTACGAATGCGGAGGGTCCGATCCCAGCGCTCGTGGTTCTTCCTGGCCCGCTCGAAATCGGCCAGAATGGAGCCTTCCGAGTGATCCGAGAGCAGAGCGTGAAACTCGGCCATGGTCTTCGGCGCACCGTCGGCCCCGAAAATTTTGCTCTGAACCGAATCCCAAAGGAACCGATCGCCCTCTGGGTCATATTCCCAAATCCCGATTCCGCCCACACCCCGCGCCAGGCGCGATTGGTCATTGGTTTTCCGGTAAAACTCACCCTCGGTGACGATCCGGAAAATGCTCTCAAGGATCAACCCCAGAATCAGGAATCCGAACAGGTTGCTTGCAAGCAGGACCCATCCGTAGGACGCCAGGATCGCAAGGCCTTGGGAGATTTCGACACTGAGGAAGAACGACGGAATCACAACGACGGTCGAGAAAACCGCCAGCACTGAGAATCTGGAGGGTTCTGTGAGGTCGCGCGGCATGGAGGCGGCAGCCGAGCTC
>CALAHL010000790.1 GCA_937891725.1 uncultured Rhodospirillaceae bacterium
GAATCAGAAATGTGCGCATGCCGTAAACATGACGCAGCCGCGCCCCATGTCCAGAGGCGCGGCATGACGTTCTCGTGACGGCTTCAGCGGCGCGCAGCGGGACGGGTGTACAGCACGCCCATGCTGTCGGAGATCGTCAACTCTCCGCCGGTGAAGTCGCCGCCGATCGGAGGGGTGCGCAAGGCCACGTCCCAGCCCATTCCTTCGAGCCCGGGGATGTCCATGGTCAACGGATCGATGGTCACCGGTCCGCCCTCAAGATGTGCGATGCAGAATACCTGATCCCCGTTCGGCGCATGTCGCAGCGTGGTGAACAGAACGCTGCCGTCGACCGGTTTGCGGTAATCGTAAAGGTCCCCGTCCTTCAAATTCCCCTGCAGCCAGGGATTGGCATGGCGGAACTCTCTGACCGCGTGGTTGAAGCCGGTTTGGGTCTCGCTGAGGGCGGCTTCGTAGCCCGAGACATTGCAGTAGTCGTGCATGTCGTCCATCCAGGCCCGGGCGACCTGCTTCAGCGTGACCACGGTGAAGGGAGCCGGCCCAGCGAGCGGCGGGTTCACCTCGTTGGCGAGCTTCGCGATCACCTCGAGATCGTTGTTGGTCACCTCGACAAGCGCCGGAAGGAATTCCATGAACCGGACCAGATCCTCCCGCGTGGTGAACCCCATCTCCTTCAGGCGCCGGAACGCCATCGGCATCGAATAGGCGTACTCGTCGACCTGCCATTTGAGCGAGATCGCTTCTTCGGCGACCACTTTGACGCCGTATTGGTCATCCTGGTTCCGAATAAAGCCCCAGCTGGCGCGCGCGGACGCGTTGAGGAAATCCATCGGCACGCCGGGAAAGGCGCAGTAGGTGATCAGCGAAACGGCCGGATTGTCATACGCCTTGTCGAGAATTTCCATCCGGGTGTCGCCGAGCCGCGTGTTTACATTCAGCTTGGGATTGATCTGGGTGCCGCGTCTCAGAGTGTCATGGTTTGCGCAGCCCGAGATCCAGTTCGAGCCGACCTCCATGATCTCCTTGATCCGCCACCATTTCGACAGCCAGAACGAATAGATGAACGGCGTGTTATGGGCGAAGGTGAGTGGACCCCATTGGAAGACATCGTCGTCGCGCTGCTTCTCGACGACCGCCCGGTACGTCGAGGACAGCTCCCAGTCCTCCTGCGGCCAGGGGCGACCGTCCTCAAACACAAACCACGGACGATACCGGCGCCCTGCGACCTCCTGGACCACATCCGACATCTCTTGCAGATATTCGTCGTCGTGCTCGAGTTGGTCGGTCGAACTGTTCCAGAAGGTGAAATCCTGAGCGCCGTCGACCCGAATGCCGTCGACGCCAAAGTTCGCCTTGCGACGCTGCATCTCCAACAGGATTGCCCGCACGATCCCGTGACGGTAGTTGATGTTTTGGCCGTACATGTTGGGCCCGGCGAAGAAATGATAGTTCAGCGCCCGCAGACCCTGGTTGTCGCTGTGTCCGAACACAACATCCAGCACCAGCTTCTTCGGGGTGCCCGGGAAGTTGTGCAGGGCCTCGATCAGATCGACCAACTCGTCCGGACGACCGCTTTCCAGGATCGCGGGATTGACCGCAGCCATGCCGGCCACAACCACGTCATAGCCCCAGTTTGTCGTGTTCGGGCGGTGCAGCTCGGCGGTCACCACGCCACCGGTCTCGTCCTCTCCCTCGATCGATGTATCGGTCCAGAATTCCTGGCCAGTTTCGAAGACGGTGGTTGGCTCGACCGGCATCAACTGAACAGAGTCGTATCCCAGGAACAACTTGTCCGCCGGCTCGAGCGGCAGGTTGTTGCGGACCCGTTCCGCAAGATGATCGAACCGGCGTGCCAGACTGGCGAGGGTGCCGCCGGCAGTCGCGGTCCCGGGATGGATCTGAAGGATATTGACCGGATTCGACAGTTTGACCGGATCGCCGTCCGGCAGGGCCTCGAAATAGGCCTTGTCGGACCGGGCAGCCTGCATCGCCTCAAGGTCGTAATATTCAGCCGGTGCGAACACGCCAAATGGCAGGGAATGAGCAAGCGGATCCAGAATACGGTGCCATTTGCCGTTCTCATCGCGCCAGGTCAGCGCATAAAACGAGCCGATCATGTCGCGCGTCCCGGCCCGCATGCCGGAGACGACGGAGAACACGAAACCCTCGCAGCGTCCCACCGGAACGAGATGTCGGTCGAACTTTCGGGTTTGGCGGGAGACGGTGAGGTGAATCTCTTCGACTGGCTCTAGCACCTCAATAAAAATATCGCCGTCAGGAACCCGGCGCTCCAGGAGTTCCGGCACCCAGAACCCGACTTCGCAAGACTCTCCTGCCTTGTGCGCGCCCATCCTTCTGGCGATCGCCAGACCTGCGTCGAAGGTGGTCTCGGCGGTGTCGAGTTTCTGTCGGCACCAATCAACCAGCGCGTGGGTTGCGTCGGCGTTCTGAGTAATTGCGGCCATAGTCAGTCGTCCTCCGATTCGGATCGGTATGTCTGAGGCCCGAGTGGGTGTCCGGCACCGCTGCAGTGCAATCTGCGCAAGCCGGATCCGG
>CALAHL010000791.1 GCA_937891725.1 uncultured Rhodospirillaceae bacterium
CTGGATCGCCTTTCTCGATGCCTTTCCGACACCGCGAGAGTGCGCTGCAGCGCCGCTGGGCGAGGTTTTGCGGCTTTGGCAGGGGCTCGGCTACCCGCGGCGTGCCCGCAATCTGCATGCCACCGCAGCGTTCGTTGTCGAACACCACGATGGGTCGCTTCCTGACGGACTCAAAGATTTGCTCGCCCTTCCTGGAATCGGCCCGTACACGGCGCGTGCGGTCTTGGCCTTTGCGTTCGAACGGGATGTCGCGGTAGTGGACACCAACATCGCGCGAATTTTGGCGCGCACGGCAGGGGAGCGGCTGACGCTCAAAGCCGCACAGGAGCGTGCCGATGCAGCTGTGCCGCTCGGCGATGGATGGGCGTGGAACCAAGTCATCATGGACCTTGGCGCCGGGCTTTGCCGGCCAACCCCGACATGCGCCAAGTGTCCACTTGTAGCGAGTTGTGCATGGAGCGCCGCTGGGCATCCCGATCCGGATCCGGCCATTGGTTCGGCTGGTGTGAGCGGTAAGCAAGCCCGCTTCGAAGGAAGCCGTCGCCAAGCCCGTGGCAAGGTACTGAAGGCGCTCAACAACGGTGCGCGACCCGCAGCGGACTTCGATCGACACATCGTCAGCAGCCTGCTGGCCGACGGCCTCATCGAACAATCCGGCACCACCCTCACCCTTCCAACTTGACCCCGCACCCGACCCCGCACCCGACCCCGCACCCGACCCCCACTCCCCGAAATGGAGACTGTCTCTCGTCATGAGCGCGTTGAAATGGTCTCCATTTCGGCGAACAGGTAGGTCTCACCCGAAATGGAGACTGTTTCTCGTCATGAGCGCGTTGAATTGGTCTCCATTTGGGGTGAGGCGCTGGGGTGAGGTGCTGGGGCAGACAGATGTGCGGGCCAATTACCGGTGGGTAGCTTGCGGGTTCTATCGTCTGAGCCAATGCGTCCAGCAAAAGACTTCTTCCGTCCCCTCGCCGTCGGGGCTCCTGAGCCGGTCCGAGAGATCCCGTTCCCGCCGAGCCGGATGATTCACTTCTTCCCGGCAGCAAACGAAAAGATGCGCTCGAAGGTGCCGCAGATTGCGCCGACGGTCGACATCCTTCTCGCGAACCTCGAAGACGGCGTCCCGGCCGACCAGAAAGAAGCCGCCCGTGCCGGCCTCGTGGAGATCGCGCAGAGCCCCACATTCGCCACGGACTTCGGCCCCACGCAGTTCTGGACTCGGGTCAACAGCCTGGACTCGCCGTGGGGCCTCGACGACATCACCGCAGCCGTGCTCGAAGCTGGTGAGGCGCTCGACGTGATCATGATCCCGAAGGTCGAAGGGCCCGAGGACATCCACTACGTCGACCGGTTGCTCGCACAACTGGAAGCGAAAGCTGGCTTGAAAAAGCCGTTGCTGATCCACGCGATCCTCGAAACTGCGCGAGGCATGGCCAACGTCGAAGAGATCTGCGCCGCCTCGCCTCGCATGCAGGGACTCTCCCTCGGCCCAGCCGACCTCGCTGCCAACCGCCGCATGAAAACCACTCGCGTCGGCGGCGGCCACCCCGGCTATTTGGTGCGCGCTGACCCGCCCATGGTGACACGAGACGACGGAACAGCCGAAACCGATATCAATGCCGACCGCACCAAATACCAGCAAGACCTGTGGCACTACACGATTGCTCGTATGGTCGATGCCTGCGTGATG
>CALAHL010000792.1 GCA_937891725.1 uncultured Rhodospirillaceae bacterium
GCGATGGATTTCGGGGCCAAGCGCAACATCCTGCGCAATCTGGTCGCCCAGGGCTGCCGGGTGACGGTGGTGCCGGCCGAGACCACGGCCGACGAGATCCTGGCGCACAATCCCGATGGCGTGTTCCTGGCCAATGGGCCGGGCGATCCGGCGGCGACCGGCGCCTATGCGGTGCCGGAGATCAAGAAGCTGGTGGACAGCGGCAAGCCGGTCTTCGGCATCTGCCTGGGCCACCAGATGCTGGCGCTGGCGCTGGGGGCGAAGACCGAAAAGATGCATATGGGCCACCGGGGCGCCAACCACCCGGTCAAGGATCTGGTCACCGGCAAGGTCGAGATCACCAGCCAGAACCATGGCTTCGTCATCCAGGAAGGCTCGCTGCCCGACGGGGTGACGGTCACCCACCGCTCGCTGTTCGACGGCTCGATCGAGGGCCTGTCGGTCGACGGCAAGCCGGTGTTCAGCGTGCAATACCACCCCGAAGCCTCTCCCGGCCCGATGGACAGCCACTACCTGTTCGCCCGGTTCCGGGAGTTGATGGAGGGATGATGTCCGAGCGGACTTACAGCGCTTGCCGACCGCGCGCTCCTCGCCCACACCCTGGCGCGCGGATCGTTGCTCCGTATCAACCTGTGACCGGCGGATAATTCATGCCCAAACGTACCGACATCTCCTCCATCCTGATCATCGGCGCCGGGCCGATCGTGATCGGTCAGGCCTGTGAGTTCGATTATTCCGGGACCCAGGCCTGCAAGGCGCTGAAGGACGAGGGCTACCGGGTGATCCTGGTGAACTCGAACCCCGCCACCATCATGACCGATCCGGGGCTGGCCGACGCCACCTATGTCGAGCCGATCACGCCGGAGATCGTGCGGATGGTGATCGAGAAGGAGCGGCCGGACGCGCTGCTGCCGACCATGGGCGGCCAGACCGCGCTGAACACCGCCCGCTCGCTGGCCAAGAACGGCACGCTGGCGGAGTTCGGGGTCGAGCTGATCGGCGCCGATCTGGATGCCATCGAGATGGCCGAGGACCGCCAGCTGTTCCGCGAGGCGATGGACCGGATCGGGCTGGAAAGCCCCC
>CALAHL010000793.1 GCA_937891725.1 uncultured Rhodospirillaceae bacterium
ACCGCCGAACATGTGGCGGTCGTGCTCGCCCGTGCGTTAAAAGCCTAAAAAAGAAACCCGCTTAAAAGACACCCTCGGAGGAAACACCCCATGGCCCATCGCGCCGGACCCCATTTCTTGCAGATTCCCGGACCCTCCAACGTGCCGGGTCGGATCCTGCGCGCGATCGAGCGGCCGACCATCGATCATCGCGGCCCGGAATTCCAGGCGCTCGCGAAGGACGCGCTGGCCAAGATCAAGCCGATCTTCAAGACCGAGCAGCCGGTGATCATCTTCCCCAGCTCCGGCACCGGCGCCTGGGAAGCCGCATTGGTCAACACCCTGTCGCCCGGCGACAAAGTGCTGATGGTGGAAACCGGTCAGTTCGCCACCCTGTGGGTCGAGCTGGCCAAGCGGATCGGCCTGCAGCCGGAACTGATCCCAGGGGATTGGCGGCGGGGTGTGCCGCCCGAAGTGATCGAGGAGCGCCTGTCCAAGGACAAGGCCCACGAGATCAAGGCGGTCTGCGTGGTGCACAACGAGACCTCGACCGGAGCGACCTCCCGGATCGGGGATGTCCGCAAGGCGATCGACGCCACCGGTCACCCGGCCCTGTTCCTGGTCGACAGCATCTCGGGCCTGGGCTCGGCCGATTTCCGGCATGACGAATGGGGTGTCGACGTCACCATTTCGGGCAGCCAGAAGGGCCTGATGCTGCCGCCGGGCATCAGCTTCAACGCGGTCAGCAAGAAAGCGGTCGAGGCGTCGAAATCCGCCAAGATGACCCGGTCCTATTGGGACTGGTCGAGCCAGCTCGGCCAGAATCCCTCGGGCAACTTCCCCTACACCCCGGCGACGAATCTGCTCTACGGGCTGATCGAGGCCTGCGACATGATGATGGACGAGGGGTTGGAGAACGTCTTCGCCCGGCACGAGCGGCACGCCGAGGCGGCCCGCCGCGCGGTGCGCCATTGGGGCCTCGACATCCAGTGCGAAGACGCCCGCGAATACTCCCCCGTCCTGACCGGCGTGATGATGCCGGACGGTCACGACGCGGATGCGGTCCGGAAGGTGATCCTGGAGAAGTTCAACATGTCGCTGGGCGCCGGGCTCGGCAAGGTGAAGGGCAAGATGTTCCGTATCGGCCATCTGGGCGATTTCAACGACCTGATGCTGTGCGGCACCCTGTCCGGCGTCGAAATGGGGTTGCGGATGGCGGGCGTCCCGATCGAAACCGGCGGTGTCCAGGCAGCGCTGGACTATCTCAGCGGGAATGCGTGACGGACGCTTGTCGGGGGCTCGGCTCACATTCGGTGCGCCGAGCCGTCACAGCCACGCCACCGCCGCCGCGAAAGCGCCGGTCGCCACCAGCACACCGATCAGCAGATTGCGGCCGCTGGCGAAGAACACGGCGACGCCCAGCGCCGCCGCGCCCAGCCGGATCGACAGTCCGACCTCCGACAGCTCGCCGATCGGCAGCACCAGCAGCCGGGTCAGCAGTCCCGCCAGGATCGCGTAGGAACAGCAGGTGAACCAGCGGAACACCGGGCCGTCAGGGTCGATCCGGTTCGCGAAAACCACGCCGAGCGCGCGCCACCCGAAACTCGCCAGCACCGCCGCGAGCACGGCGAGTTCTGGGCCGTGCGGCTCAAGACCGCTCACGCGCTAGGCCCCGTCTTGGCCGGCGTCCAGGCAAGGAACCCGACCGTGCCACCGATCACGCCGGTCACGATCAGACCGAAATCCGGCAGGTACAGGTTGGCCGGCAGGCCGACCGCGATCCCGGTCACGATCGCCACCAGCGCCCCGCGCTGCCGGATATCGACCAGCAGCAGAAGCAGGAAACACGCGTTGACGAACAGCAGCGCCAGTGCCAGAGGCCGGGGCAGGGACGCGGCGCCGTAATACCCGGCCGTGGTCCCGATCACCGCCAAAGTCAGGCAGATCGCGGCGAATGCCACATGGTAGCCGACCCGCGCCCGGGCCTCGACCGGGGCCGTGGGCCGCATGATGAAGGCCCAGGAGCTGGCTGACATGATCTGGGACTGAAACATCCGTCCAATAATGCCGCCCGCATGGCGTCCGAAGGTCGGCAGCAGGGCGACCGACATCGGAAAGAACCGCATGTTCGCCATCCCGACCGCGATGGTGATCGCCAGCAGATCGGCACCGGCATTCTCCAGTTCCAGCATCGCGATCTGACCCGGCAGTCCCCAGACGAGAACGGTGGCGAGCGTGGCGAGTCCGAGCCCAATCCCGCTGTCATGGGCCAGCGCGCCGTATCCTGTCATGCCCCCCAGAAGCACGATCAACGGAATGCCGAGGGCGTCGAGCGCGCCGCGTTTCGCGCCGTGTAGCAGGGTGGCTTGGGTCATTCTCGGCGATCCGGGTCCGATGGGTTTATCAACTTCCGGTGCCACGTTGGGTCGAGCGGCGCGCCTTTGTAAAGCCCGGACCCCGAACCACTTCACAACAAACGAAAATCATTCCAAAAACACCTGCATTCCCGAGAGCTCTGGGGTAGTCTGTCCCCGCACCCGTCCAGAGAAGCGCGGCACACAGGACGTGGCAGCATTTTTCGGGAGTGAAACATGGATGAAAACCGCCTGATCGAGGTCAACAATCTCCACGTCCACTTTCCGCTCGAGGAGCGGACGGTGCGGGCGGTTGATGGTGTCTCATGGCACATCAACAAAGGCGAGACGGTGGCCGTCGTGGGCGAGTCCGGGTCCGGAAAGTCCGTCACCGCCATGTCGATCATGCGCCTGACCGACAATGCGGGCGGCGTGATCCCCGAAGGCGAGATGCTGTTCCGCAAGCCGGACAATTCGGTGGTCGATCTGGTCCAGGCGTCGATCTCGGAAATGCGCAGCATTCGCGGCAACGACATCTCGATGATCTTCCAGGAGCCGATGACCTCGCTGAACCCGGTGTTCACCGTCGGCTTCCAGATCGCCGAGGCGATCATGCTGCACCAGGGCAAGACCGAGGACGAGGCGCTGTCCCAGGCGCTGGAGATGCTGAAGCTGGTCCGGATGCCGGAGCCGGAGAAGCAGCTGACCCGCTATCCGCATCAGCTATCGGGCGGCATGCGCCAGCGCGTGATGATCGCGATGGCCCTGTCCTGCCGGCCCAGCCTGCTGATCGCGGACGAGCCGACGACCGCGCTCGACGTGACCATTCAGGCGCAGATCCTCGACCTCATCAAGATGCTCCAGCAGGAGATCGGGATGTCGGTCATGTTCATCACCCACGATATGGGCGTGGTGGCCGAGGTTGCCGACCGGGTCGTGGTGATGTGGAAGGGCAAGAAGGTCGAGGAGGGTTCGGTCGAGGACATCTTCCATCGCCCTCAGCACCCCTATACCAAGGCCCTGCTGGACGCCGTGCCGCGGCTCGGATCCATGCAAGGGTTCGCGCAGCCGGCCAAGTTCGCCAATGTGGACATCACCCGGGCCGAAGGCGACATCGTCGAAGAGGGCGATGAGGAGAGCCGGCGCGAACTGATCGAGATGAAGGACACCATCAAGCACGATAAGAGCCCGATTCTGGAAGTGAAGGGCCTGACCACCCGGTTCGACATTCCGAGCGGGTTGTTCGGCAGGATCACCGCGCGCGTGCACGCGGTCGAGAACGTCTCGTTCAGCCTGCTGCCGGGTGAGACCCTGGCGCTTGTGGGTGAGTCCGGATGTGGCAAGTCGACCACCGGGCGCAGCATCATCCGTCTGGTCGAGCCGACCCGGGGGTCGGTCAAATTCGAAGGCAAGGAGATGGACGGGCTCAGCTCGCAGCAGATGCGTCCGCTGCGGCGCGACATGCAGATGATCTTCCAGGATCCGTTTGCCTCTCTCAATCCCCGGATGACCGCCGGCGCCGCGATCGCGGAGCCGATGGTCGTGCACGGTCTCGCCTCCGGCAAGGATGCGGATGATCGGGTGATCGAGCTGTTGCGTCGTGTCGGCCTCGATGCCGAATATGCCGGCCGCTATCCGCACGAATTCTCGGGGGGGCAGCGTCAGCGGCTCTGCATCGCGCGGGCGCTGGGGTTGAATCCGAAGCTGATCATCGCTGATGAGGCGGTGTCGGCGCTGGATGTGTCGATCCAGGCGCAGGTGCTGAACCTGATGATGGAACTGCAGGAAGATCTGGGCCTGGCGTATCTTTTCATCAGCCACGACATGGCCGTGGTCGAACGGGTCAGCCATCGGATTGCGGTGATGTATCTCGGCGAGATCGTCGAGATCGGTCCACGGGCTGCAATCTTCGAGAACCCGCAGCATTCCTATACGCGAAAGCTGATGGCGGCGGTTCCGATCGCCGACCCGGCAAAGCGGAAGACCGAGTTGCGGCTTATGACCGACGAGATTCCCAGCCCGTTGAAGCCGGCTGGTTACGAGCCGCCGGAGCGGGTCTATCGCCAGGTCGGTCCGGGCCATTTCGTCCAGGAAATTGCGACCCGGTCGGCATCCGCCGCCTGATTCCTGGACTCAAGATTATCTAACGGCAAAGCCGGCGTCCGATTCGGAGGCCGGCTTTTTCGTGGCGTTTGCTCGGTTTGCTTTTGACGGACACACACTGTCAGTCTGTCGGAGTCACCCGTTTTGTGTCGCTCCCGGCTTGCTTCGTCGTCGCCAACCCGGTGGCGCAGGTGCCCGATGTCCCGATCAATCCGGGATCTCCACCGCAACAGTCCTGGGTCAGGAATGTGATCAACTCACGGGTTCCGTTCCGATTCAGACGATAGATCTGGTTGCGGCCGGATCGGGTCGCCCCAATCAGTCCGCCGCTTTCCAATTGTGCCAGATGGTGGGAAACGGTGGACGGCGCCAAGCCCAAGCGGCGTGAAATCGTGCCGGCCGGTAGCCCCGATTCGCCCGCCTCAACCAACATCCGAAATGTGGCGAGGCGATGTGTTTGGGCGAGAGCACCCAGCGCGCTGGCAAAATTTTGCTGTGTCATAAACCTATACTTTGCAGTTCCGGGAATTTCGCGTGGTGTGATCTGCTTGAAGGACTCGCGCAGATTATCTTTCGCGTTTGTCCGCTCAATCGAGGGTTCGACCGTCGGATATCAGGACGCTTCATAAAGAAAAGGTCGGGATTAACCCGACCTTTTCAAGGAGTCATCCGTTAATAATTGTCTATTGCGATCGGAGTTTCGGATCGAGGGCATCCCGAACGGCATCGCCGAACAGGTTGAAGCCGAACACGGCGATGGTGATCGCCAGACCCGGAAATACCGGAACCCAAGGTGCGCTTTCGGCATATTCCTCGGCACCGCCCTGCAGCATCAGGCCCCAAGCCGGTGTCGGCTCCTGCACGCCGAGCCCCAGATAAGACAGGGACGCCTCCAGCAGGATCGCCTCGCCCAGAAAGGCGGTCAGCATGATCAGAAAAGGGGCCACCACGTTCGGCGCGATATGCCTCACGATGATCCGCATGTGGCCGTAACCGATGGATCTGGCCGCGTCGATATACGGCATCTCCCGGATCGCCAGAGCGCTGGACCGCACGATGCGGGCGCAGCGCGGGATGAACGGGATGGTGATCGCGATGATCACCTTGTCGGTGCCGGTCCCGAAGATCGCCACGATCGCCAGCGCCATGATGATCAGCGGGAATGCCATGAAGACGTCGATGATCCGCTGAACGATCAGATCGAAATAACCGCCGAAATAAGCGCTTGCCACGCCCAGCAGCATGCCGAGCGTCGAGCCCAGGATGGCGCAGGTGAAGCCCACGGTCAGCGCGGTGCGCGCGCCGTAGATGATTCGGGAGAACAGATCGCGCCCGAACTGATCGGTGCCGAGCCAGAAGGTCGCGCCGCTCATGTCACTGACGGCGCCGGGGCCGACCAACATGCTGGTGAAGTCGGCCGCTTCCGGGTCGAACGGAGCCAGGAAGTCCGCGAAGACCGCCATCAGGACCATCAGGAGGACGATGATTCCACCGGCGAAGCCGAGCGGTTGCCGGCGGGCCATCCGGAGGGTCCAGTCAACGATCCCGCGTCGGCCCATAGCGTCCCGGTTACTGCGGGGTTGGGTTTCCAATGTAGCCATTAAGCTTTTCCCTCGGTCAGCTGTAGCGGATGCGTGGATCGAGCCACGCGTACATGAGATCGACCAGGAAGTTCATGAACACGAAGATCGCGACCACGAGCATCACCAGAGCCTGGGTGAGCGTGTAGTCGGACTGTGTCACGGCCGACACGAACAGCTTTCCGAGACCGTTCAGGTTGAACACCTGCTCGGTCACGACCAAGCCGCCCATCAGGAAGGCGAATTCGATTCCGATGATCGTGATCACCGGCAGCATGGCGTTCTTGAGCGCGTGCTTGTTGATGATGACCTTCTCCAGCAATCCCTTGGATCGGGCGGTCCGGACATAGTCCTCATGCAGCACGTCCAGCATCGCCGACCGGGTCATGCGGGTCGCGACCGCCGAATAGCGGTATCCGGTCGCCAGCGCCGGCCAGATCAGCTGGCTCAGGTTGTGCAGCGGATCCTGAAAAAACGATATGAAGGTGATCGGTGGCATCCAGGGTCGACCGAACCATGCCTGAGACGTGATCAGCAATCCGAGAATGATCAGGATGCCGAGCCAGAAGGACGGCATTGCGATACCGGCGATCGAGAACCCACGGATCGTGTAATCAACCCATGTGTTCTGCTTGGCGGCTGCAATGATCCCGAGCGGTATCGCGATTACCACCGACACCAAGGTCGCCATCAGCGCGATCTGCAGCGACAGCTCGAACCGAATTGCGATCTCGTGCACCACCGGTTGGCTTGTCCACATGGACACCCCAAAATCGAAGGTCGCAAAACCGGCGACGTAATCGAAGAACTGGATGTAGACCGGATCGCTGAGACCGAGCCGGTTCTGGCAGTCGAGGATTTGCTGCGGGTCGGCGTATGCGCCCTCGCCGCCGAACTTCAGCATGCACACGTCGCCGGGCACCAGGCGCAGCAGAATGAAGATCAGCACCGCCGCCCCGAGCAACGTGGGGAACAGCATAAGCAGTCGTTTGATAATGTAGGTATACATGGCGCCTACGGTTCTTGGGTTTGGAAAAGTGACAAACGACCGCCCCGGGCGGTTGGCCGTGGCCTTGGCTCGGGGCGGTCAATATCAGGTCGGGTCTTAGCCGCCGAGCTGTCTCTTACGCTCAGCCGCGTCGATCCAGATGTTCTCGAGCGACTGGTTCAGATAGTGGCTCGGAGCGATCTTCCAGCCATGCACATAGGAGCGGTACGGATTGATTTTGTACCACCACAGAGTGATGAACTGAGAGGCGAGGTCATCCAGGACCCGCTTCTCGTACCGTTGGAACAACCCCTTCTGCTCGTCAAATGTCTCGGCCTTCAGCAGATCGACGTAGATCTGCTCCAGCTCCGCATCTTCGAAGTTCGAGTAGTTGGCACCGCCGGACGGCAGGAACTTCGAGATATCGGCAATCGGATTGACGACAGCCTGACAGTTGAAGTCCAGCGAGACGTCGAAGTTCTTCTGCTTCTGGAGGGTTGCATAGAACGGCGAGGACGGCTGAACCCACTGCTCGACATCCGCACCGATCTGCTTCCACTGGTCGATCGCCCAGGTGCCGACGACCTTGTAAGGCTGGTCGACGCCGCGGTTGTGCAAGGTGAACTTCAGATTCTCGTGGCCGGCTTCCTTAAGCAGACGACGCGCTTCTGCCCGGTTCGCCTCGAGATCCCGACCGTAGCCGGCGATGTTTTTCTCGAGGTATTCCGGGGTGCTGGACAGCGGGTGACCCGGGAACCCGATACCCCCAACCGTCTTCACGATGGCGATCTTCGAGAGATACTCGGAGCCGCCTTGCCGGTCGAGCGCCAAGGACAGCGCCCGGCGAACCCGGGGGTCGTCGAACGGCTTGACTTCGTGGTTCGGGGTCACGATCAGCACGCAGTTCCAGTCGCTTTCCTGCACGACGATGTCGTCGCCGAGAGCCGACACCAGATCGTCACGTGCTTTCGGCGGGAAGCCGCGGAACTCGATATCGGCCTGACCGCCGCGAATCGCCTGCAGGCGAACCGACATCTTCGGCGCGATGATCGACATGAAGCCGTCGAGATACGGCATGCCCTCGTGATAGTAATCCGGGTTCTTCACACCCTTCACGTGGCTGCCCTGAACGTGCTCGACGAACTTGAACGGGCCGGAGCCGTTGACGTTCGTCTGGTGCCATGTGTAGCCGTGCTCATCCAGGTCCTTCTTCGCGTAGATGAAGTTGAACGGCATGGCGACCGACGGGATGAACGTGCCCGACGGGAAAGACAGATTGAAGACCACGGTCGTCGCATCGGGGGCTTCCACCGACTCGACCATCTTGAAGTAGGCCTTCCGATTCGACGCGATCCCTTCCGGCGGGAATGCGAGCTTGTCGAAGGTGGCCTTGATGTCCGCGGAGGTCAGCGGGGTTCCATCGTGGAACTTGACGCCTTCGCGGATCTTGAATGTGTAGGTCTTGCCGCCGTTGGTCGGCTCCGGCACGCCACCGACGCACAGGTCGCAGACGAAATCGGTCGGCGAGGACGGGTTGTCCGGATTGACCCGGATCAGCAGGCTGTAGAACGGCCGGATCGGGTGGATCATGCCGAAGGTGGATTCGATATGCGCGTCATAGGACGGAATATCGCTGCCGACAACCAGCCGAAGCTCGCCCCCGTATTGCGGCTCTTGAGCCAATGCCGGGGTGGCCGCGGCCGTAAGCGCGAGCGCCGACCCGAAGGTGGCGGCGCCGAGGGCCTTGGTCAAACGTGAATACATATAAACGTCTCCTTCCTGTTCGATCTCGGGAGGTCCGTTCTGTCGCGGCCCTTTTCCCAGTCGCGCACATGTCCACTCGCGCACCCTTAAGAAGGGTTCGAGCAGACAGATCACGGTTTCATGGAGGACGTGCGCATGTTTCCTCCCACCCTGTATTCTCTTTCGACCCGATATGTTTTGGTCCATCGGTTGTCGCGTCTCTCGACGTTTGTATACAGTTTCACGGCGCGGGTGCGCGGTCAAGAACGAGACGCTCTGGAACCGGCGGAAAACCGGGAAAAACACTATGACGTGAACTGGGTCACAGCGGTGGCACCGGTCGATATTACGGAGGAATGAATGACGGACGGCTCGATCAAGGCGCTTGTTTTCGACGTTTTCGGCACGGTGGTCGATTGGCGGACCAGTGTGGCGCGCGAGGTCGAGACGGTGGCGAAAGCCAAAGGCTGGACGGTTGATGCGACCGCGTTCGCGGTCACGTGGCGGGCCAAATACCAGCCGTCGATGGATCCCGTACGCCGCGGCGAGAAGCCCTATGCCCGGCTCGACGACTTGCACCGGGAAAGTCTGAAGGCGGTCCTGACCGAGTCCGGTCTTGCCGACAGTCTCGACGGGGAGGAGTTGGAGCATCTGAATCGGGCCTGGCATCGCCTGACCCCGTGGCCGGACAGCGTTCCGGGCCTGACCCGGCTCAAGA
>CALAHL010000794.1 GCA_937891725.1 uncultured Rhodospirillaceae bacterium
AGTGGGATTATTGCCAGCCGTCGCTCGACGAGGGCGACGTGCTCGAGATTATCGGCGCCGGCTGGGTCGAGGCGGTGCGGTATCGCGATAAATCCGGCGTCCATGAGATACCTGCCGACCATGTCGCCCTGCACGAGGGCGTGGTGCCCAATACCCAGCTGACCCGTCTGCTCGAGCTTGATCATGCCTGGAGTATGGCCCAGCGCTGTTTCCATCCGATCCTCGACGCCTATGGGGAGACGTCCGCCGCGGACGTCTTCGTGGCGGGCGACGGAGGCGGTATCCTCGGCTGGCGGGCGGCCCAAGCGGCGGGCGCCTTGGCGGCCGGACAGATCGCCTGCCGCCTGGGGGCGATCCCTGAAAGTGAACGGGATCTGCGGGCCTCCCAGCACAAGGCGCGGATCGGGGCGGAACGCCGGTTGCGCCGCTTCCTCGATACGCTCTATCCGGCACCGGATTGGCTGCGCACACCTGACGACCGGACCATCATCTGCCGGTGCGAGGAAATCAGCGCCGGCCAGGTGCGGGAGATGGCGCGGCTGGGCTGCGCCGGACCGAACCAGTTGAAAGCCTATCTGCGGGCCGGGATGGGGGCCTGCCAGGGACGGATGTGCGGTTTGTCCGTCACCGAAATCCTGGCGGAAACTCAGGGCCGCAGTCCGGAGGTGGTCGGATACGGCCGCATCCGCCCCCCTATCAAGCCGGTCACCCTCGACGAACTCGCGAGCCTTTATCAGGAGTCGACATCATGAGCCTTCCTCCCCTCACCACAGCGGAACTGCCCGGCGGCGGCCTCAGTTTCAGGAAAGCCGGCGATGGACCCGGCCTGTTCTGCCTGCACGGTCTCGGCGGCGGGTCGAAATCCTGGCAGCGCCAGTTGGCGGGCCTGTCTGACAGTTTCACCGTGGTTGCGTGGGATTGTCCCGGCTATGGCGGCTCGCAACGGCGGGCGCCAACCGCGCAAAGCTATGCGGACGCGGCGGCTCAATTGATCGAGCATCTGGGGATCGGCCCCTGTTGCGTGGTCGGCCATTCCATGGGCGGGATCGTGGCCGGGCGGCTGGCCGGCACCCGTCCCGATCTGGTGAGCCGTCTGATCCTGTCCTGCACATTTTGGGGTGAGGGCGGAGCTTCCGATGCGCCGATCGGTGCCGGCTGGGCCAAACGCCTGGAAGACCGGCGCACGATGGACAACGACAGCTTCGGTCTCGCGCGCGCCACCGGGATGACCGGCCCGGATGTGGACGAGGAGACCTTCGAGACGGTCGCCGAAATCGCCGGCGAGATCCGGCTCGACGGCTACGAGGACGCCTGCCGCGTGCTGAGTAGCTCGGACAATCGCGATGTCCTGCCCGGTCTGAAGATGCCGGTGATGGTGGTGGACGCGGAACACGACAGCGTTGTCCGCCGCGACCGGATCGAGCCGCTGGTGGCGATGATCCCAGGTTGCCGCAAGACCACAATGCCGGGCGTCGGCCATGCGCCCTACATCGAGGATGCGGAGGGGTATAATGCGATGCTGCGGGCGTTCGTCTAGAGACGGATATCCGAAGCCCGTCGCGACCATGCTGCTTGCGTGACGCGCGGTGAGCGATAACATGTGACGAGTTTCCTAGCCGGATGGTCTCCCCGTGGTCCTGACGCTCTTTCCTCCGTCCCGCAATGATCCCCGGATCGTTCTGCCGCGCACCTTGCTGCGGCCGCCGCATCGGGGCGACTGGCAGGAATGGGCGGAATTGCGGGCGCTCTCCCGGAGTTTCCTGGTGCCGTGGGAGCCGACATGGCCGGACGATGCGCTGACCCGTGCCGCTTTCCGGCGACGGCTTGCCCGCTATGCCGAGGATTGGAGCCGGGATCTGGGCTATTCGTTTTTCATCATCCGACGGGATGACGAGGCGATCCTGGGGGGCATCACGATCTCGAATGTCCGGCGGGGCGTCTCACAATCCTGTTCTTTCGGCTACTGGATCGGCAAGCCGTTCGCACGCACCGGGTTCATGACCGAAGCGGTGCATGGGGCGTGCTCGTTCGCATTCGACCATCTGTCCCTGCACAGGATCGAAGCGGCGACGCTACCGCACAACGAGGCCTCGCAAGGCGTCCTGCTACGATGTGGGTTCGAGGAGGAGGGCCTGGCCCGCCGGTATCTGAAGATAAACGGCCGTTGGCAGGACCATCGCCTGTTTGCCCTGCTCCGCGAGGATTTCGACCCGAGCCTGCCGCCGCGATGACTCTTGCCGATCGGGCACTTTGTCGGTTGGCCTCCGTCGTGCTTTGATCCTCGAAAATCAAACCGGGAGGATCGAATGGCCGAGCGCGAGACCTATGAGGTTTACGCCGTCAAATACGCCCACAAGGCGGATCGGATGGCGTCTCAGAACCTGATTTTTCATGATCTCCACGATGCTCCGATGCCGCTCGACTATTTTGTCTGGGTCATTCGGAACGAGAACCGGACCTATGTGGTCGATACCGGATTCGGTGAGCGCGAGGCGAAAGAACGGGGGGTGCCGCTGGTCCGGACGCCTGCGGAGGGATTGGCGCTTCTCGATATCGACGCCGCCGAGGTGACCGACGTCATCGTCACGCACCTCCACTACGATCATGCCGGCGGGCAGGAGCATTTCCCGAAAGCCACATTCCACCTGCAGGACGCCGAGATGGCCTATGCCACCGGCCGCTGCATGTGTTTCGAGCCGATCCGGAGACCGTTCGACGTGGAGCATGTGACCGACATGGTGCGCGCCGTCTACGATCAGCGCGTGACCTTCCATGAGGGGGATGTCGAACTCGCGCCTGGCGTTTCGATCCACAAGATCGGTGGCCACTCTGCGGGCCTTATGTGCGTGCGAGTCTGGACCAAACGCGGCTGGGTGGTGCTGGCATCGGACTGCACCCATTTCTATAAAAACATCCGGGAACGAACCCCGTTCATCATCTGTTTCAATCTCGGAGAGATGATGAACGGCTACAATACCATGGAACTGCTGGCGGACAGCCCGGATCATATCGTTCCCGGCCACGACCCGCTGGTCATGCAGTGGTATCCGGCCCCTTCGCCGGAGCTGGAAGGCGCGGTCGTCAGGTTGGATGTGGCGCCGAATGTGACCTAGAGCGATCCGGTCTGCATCGGCAGGCTGGGGTCTGCGGCCCATTCCGACAGCGAGTTGTCGTAGAGCCGGATTCGCGGGTGGCCGAGGCGATGTAGCCAGAAGGCAGTGATGCTCGCTGCGATCCCGCCGCCGCAATAGGGCACGGCCTCGGCCGCTTGCAGTGCTCCTGCGGACTCGAGCAGATCCCGGATCTCGGGTTCGGGTTTGAATTCCTTGGTTTCTGGGTCGATCAACTCGGCCGAGGGCACATTGATGGAACCGGAAATGTGACCGGGGCGTCCGTAGTTCATGCCGTCTCCCCGGTGCTGGTCTCGGCTTAAGGCGTTGATAACGGACGCTCCATGCGCGAGCGCGTCGGTCACGCCCTGGGCGTCGACGACCAGTTCGGGCCGCGGGTGCGGGGTCAGGGTGGCGGCGGGCAGCGTATTGGAGCCTGCCTCGACCGGATGCCCCTCCGCCTGCCATTTGGCCAAGCCGCCGTCGAGGACTGCTGCATTGTCGAAGCCTGCGACCCGCAGCATCCACCACATCCGCGTCGCCCAGGACGGATTGTCCTTGGCGTACAGCACAACCGCCGATCCGTCGCCTATTCCGGCGGCTCCGAACAGGACCGCCAGGCGTTCCGGCGCCGGCATGGTGAAGCGCAGCGCGCTGTTCGGATCGGATAGATCGCCGGTGATATCCAGAAATCCGGCGCCGGGAATATGGACGACTTCATAACCAGGGCGACCACTGTCCGCCCGCAGGATCGTCTTCGGATCCGGCGTCAAAATACAGGTGCAATCGAAAACCAATAATCGAGGTTTTCCCAGGTTTTCCGACAACCATTCGGTGGAAACCAGTGAGTCAGTCAACGTGAAGGTGCTTGATCCGGTCATGGCCGCGTGCTCCCTTGTTTCACCCTGCCGTATTCGGCCCCCGTTACGACCCTAGAGTCATGCGCTCCATCAGACAACTTTGGACGGCCCTGGCGGCGGTCCCCAGAAATCTTCAAGGCATGATTTGGATGGTCATCGCCGGACTTATTTTTTCGTGTTTCATGGCGCTGGTGAAGGCCTTGGGCACGGAGATGCACCCCATCCAGATCGGGTTCCTTCGGTATGCCTTCGGGCTGATGTTTCTGCTGCCGTTCTTCCTGAAGGTGCGAAAGGCGGATCTGAAGGCGGCAAACTGGAAGTTCCACGGCCTCAGAGGCGTGATGCACGGGATTGGGGTCATGCTCTGGTTCTATGCGATGAGCCGGATTCCGTTGGCGGAAGTCACGGCGATCGGTTTCACCAACACGGTGTTCGCGACGGTCGGCGCGGCCCTGTTCCTGGGGGAGGTCATCCGTCTTCCGCGAATCACCGCGGTGGTGACAGGCCTTGCGGGGGCCATGCTGATCATTCGTCCGGGCTTTCATGAGATCGATCCGGGCGCATTCGCGATGTTGGGAGGCGCGCTCGTCTTCGCGTGCTCCGATCTCTGCGCCAAGGTCCTGACCCGAAACGAGAGCGGGCCGGCGGTGGTGGCCTACTTGTCGATCGTCGTCACGCTGGTGACGATGGGGCCGGCGATCTATGTCTGGCACGACCCGTCTCTGAGGGAATGGGGCGCGTTGGTCGTGATCGCGGGCCTGGCGACGGTCGGCCATTTGGCAATGACCCACAGCTTCAAGCTCGCGGAGATTTCGGCGCTTCAGCCCGCAAAGTTCGTCCAGCTTCTGTGGTCGGCACTGATCGGCTTTGCGCTGTTCGCCGAGGTGCCGGATCTTTTCACCTGGATCGGTGCGGCCTTGATCGTGGCGTCTTCACTGTACATTGCCCGGAGAGAGGCGTTGGCCCGCAGACGCGGCCGCGCGACTATTCAGCCAGCCGCCAAGACAGGGCCGCCCGCTCCATGAAGCTATTTTGTTTTTTGCCAATTAATTTAGGTTATAAATGATTTCGTAAATTGGCGAAAATTCTTATCGCAAGGACTTAAGTAATGAGAATCTGGAGGGTTCTGTGAGGTCGCGCGGCATGGAGGCGGCAGCCGAGCTC
>CALAHL010000795.1 GCA_937891725.1 uncultured Rhodospirillaceae bacterium
CGGAAATTTGAGTCAAATACAGAATAACCGGGGCCCCTCACAAGACCTGTGACCCTGATAGACCGGTCTTTGCTGGTAACAGACCGCGATATCCGATGCGGTAACCTGGAGCACGGGCGTCATGGTTTCGGGAGTTCTCGGATCATGAAGTTTTCGGTGCCATTTTCGAGCACGATCAGGATACTTAACCTTATCTGCAAACGGTTTCATTCCAAAGATGAATGGGTCTGTCGCCCGTTCATCCTTCCCCAAAGATATTTTAATCTTTCGGAATTATTGGTAAGGTACTATAGAACGGTGCTAAGTCGGAGCCGGAGGCTTTTGTCGAAGCTCGCGCATCCGTCTCTCCAGGAGGGTTATCAATGAAAACGTTTTCTACGCTCGTCAGTCTTGCCGCGGTCTTTGCATTAGGTGCATGCGCCGACCTCAACCTCGGGACCGGCGCGTTCACTGCGGACGATGATATCGTTGCGGCAAAAAGCATGCAGGCATCCGATCCGTTCGCCGAAGCCCTCCGTAAGGACTATTTGCCCTTCGCCGAATATGAGCGGGACGTCGAATACGACTGGCGCGATTCCGGGTTTCACGCCGCCAAGGCCGTTCAGGCGGGCAGCGGCACCGCGCCTGAGATTTCACCGATTTCCCGTTGGCAGCTTCCCGCTTCGGCCGTTGGTCGTTTCGAGGGCGGTATGAGACGGCTTGAAGCCGCGTTTGCGGATGGCGGCCGTGAGGCCAACCCCGCAGCGGCGTCGAAGGCACAGACCTTCTTCGAGTGCTGGGCTGAGGAGCAGGAAGAGAACCATCAGGAAGATCGCATCGCGTACTGCTGGTCCGGTTTCGAAGCCGCGATGGCGGAGCTGGAGAAATCCGAAATCGCCGAGCCGCTCGCACGGGATTACCTGGTGTTCTTCGACTTCGATAGCACCGCGATCCGCAGTGACTCGGCGCTGATCCTCGACCGTGTGGTAGAAGCCTACAGGTCCTTGGGCGCAAGCCGCATGTCTCTGACCGGTCACACCGACCGTGCGGGCTCCAACGACTACAACCAAGCTCTCTCGGTCAGCCGGGCGATCGCGGTTGAGAACTACCTGACTGGTCTTTCGGTCTCCTCTTCGGGACTGACGACGGCCGGTCGTGGCGAGTCTGACCCGCGGGTGGCAACACCGGATGGTGTCCGCGAGCAGGAAAACCGGCGCGTTGAGATCAACATCCAATAACCGCCGATAAACCACTGCACCGTAAGGGGGTCTCGTACCTCCTTACGGTTGCCTCGTAACGATTGGGTGGACCTTGTAGCTCGTCTGTAGTTAAAGTATCGGTCTTGATCATGGTATGATCAGCTGCCTTGAGAAATTCGGTGAGCCGGGGACGAGTGCGGGGGCAATGAAAATAGCAAAAACGATTCTATCGCTGGCGTTCGCCGCGCTGCTGATCACAGGGGTTGCGCTGAGCCCGGCGACCGCCCAGGACCGGATCTCGGGCGGGTCCCTCGCGACCAGTTTTTTGAAGTCCCGAGCCCAAGTCCGAATTCTGCGTCATGACGACAGTGTCCATGGCGGATGTCGCGCAAAAGCCTTCTCCGGAATATCAGTGGTGAAAGCACCAGCTCGTGGCGGCCGGAACAGCGAGACCGGCGTGGCATCCGAAACCAAATGGCAGGAAGACTGGGGGTTGGACCGGTGCGGCGAGGAAGTTCGCTACCGCGTGTTCTTCACCGATGTCGGCGATGCCGGCGCCTATTTTGCGTTCAAGCTGCTGAATTAGAACAAATTAGGTCTCCACTGTCTGGCTCCGAGACCACGCGCGATTTCCACTTTCTACCTGGATCATCCGGTGGAAACGGAACCCGTCCCTTATGTCATATTTTTGCCGACATTTCCCATTTGAGCGGCCCATCCGCCCATGATTGACGGCATAGTAGGC
>CALAHL010000796.1 GCA_937891725.1 uncultured Rhodospirillaceae bacterium
CGAAGCCCAACAACCGGGCCCGCAAGCTGCAGGGTCACAAGCCCACCCCGATCCGCGCCAACCGCATGGGCGAGGTGCTGCGCAAGATGTTCACGCTGGCCATGGAATGGGAATGGCGGGCGGACAATCCGGCACAAGGCTTTCATCGGCGCATCGAGCAGGCCCGCGAACGCTTCCTCGGCCCCGACGAGCTGACCCGTATTGCCGTCGTCCTCGACAGCGCCGAGGATCAGCGCGCTGCGTCGATCATCCGCATGTGCATGCTCACCGGCGCCCGGGTGGGCGAGGTGCGGACAGCGCGGTTCGATCAGTTCAACCTCGACTATGCCATCTGGTCGAAACCCGCTGCCACCACCAAGCAGCGCAAGATCCACCGTGTGCCGATCTCGCAGGATGTCGCAGCCATCGTGCGGCTGCGCCTTCAGGCCGTGCCGCGCGGCAATCCGTGGCTATTCCCCGGTGAAACCGTCGGTCAGCCCGTTCGCGAAATCCGCCGGTTCTGGATGCGCGTCCAGCGCGACGCCGACCTGCCAGATGTGCGCATCCATGATTTGCGCCACACCTTCGCCTCCCTGCTGGTCAGTGGCGGCGCCTCACTGGAAATGATCGGCAAGCTCCTCGGCCACAGCCAGATGCAGACCACGCAGCGATATGCCCATCTGATGGACTCGCCGCTGCGGGCGGGTGTCGACACGGTGGCCAGCCTCCTGCGTCCACGACCGCGCCTTGTGCACGATGCCGCGGCGGATGAGACCGACCTGCCGAAGTCGGCCTGACCGTCAGGCCGGTTCCTCGCCACGCAGCCTGCGCCAAAGCCCGGTGAGCCGTTTGCGGATCGTGCTTTCGTCGGGCACGTCCCCCGACTTCGAGTTTTGCACGAACCAGTCCTGCACCAGCGCGACCAGCGCGGTCTGGGTTTCTGGAACGCCCTTCTCGAAGATGAACCACATCAGCCAGGCATACATCGCGTCCCAGTCATAGCGCGGGTTGGAGCCAATGTTCGTGGCAGGTCGCCGCAGGAGATCGCGTTCCTCTTCGAACAGTTGCAACGGGCCCGCCGCCAGAAGCAGGTCCGACGACCGGATCGGCACGCCGTCTGCGGGATCAGTCACCTTCAACCACGTCTTGCTCTCCAGCGGCTTGACCCGTCTCAGGCGGCAGACCTCGTCGCTTGGTCCGAACCGGCGAAACATCGGCATGAGTTCGGCGATCGGCACTTCTACCAGCCCGGCGACAGTCTCGTCGCCACAATTGACCGGCGGAATGCCTGCCAGCACCTGCAAGTGTCCCGCAGCCGCCCAACCCACCACATCGGCCGGATGGCACCCCCAACGGATAGAAATCTCGTAGATCGAATAGAAAGCAATTGGCGGCAGAGGCACAACGGAACTCCTTTCAGACATGCGGCAGCCTGCGGCCAGAGCCGTCGGCATGCAGATTACTAAGCCTGCGGCGCAGGGCGCGCGGGCAGGACGGGGTACGGAGCACGTCTTCGAGTAAAACCGCCTGTAGGCCAGTTCTGCGCCCAAAGGGGGTGCAGGCTGCTCGCCATGTTATTCTTTTTTTCGATTCTTTTTTGACTGCTCACAACAATTCTACGCAGCCAGAGGGCGAGTCTGCAATCCCGATCCCGTGAGGGTCGATCTGCACAGGTGGGTTCCGGCGGTCTGCGTCCAACGTCGCCGGAACACGACCGGAATGACCGGTTCCGGCAATTCCGCCCCCGGCTAATCCGGCGAAACCACCTGAGTGCCGGTCAATCAGTCCTTGCCGGAAGGATCAGTAACAGTCGCACGGTCATCACCGCCTGAACCGGCATGCTCCGGTGCATTCCTCAGGCCTTCGAACGGCCTAGCATCCTGCACGCAAGGTCTAAAATCCCAATGAAACAAGGGGTGGAATTGGGGTCCCGATTTCAATTCC
>CALAHL010000797.1 GCA_937891725.1 uncultured Rhodospirillaceae bacterium
CGCTTGCTTTGGCGTGGGGGGTACGGAAAACTCTCCCTGAATATGCTGCGGGAAGCGATCGAAGGCACCATGAAGACGACCGCGATGGTCATGCTGATCATTCTGGCGGCGATCTTTCTGAACTTCGTGCTGGGCTTTATCGGCCTGACCCAAGCGCTGGCGCATTTCATCGAGACCTTGGGCCTGACGCCATTCCAGACCCTGATGGCGGTCATCGTGTTTTACCTGATCCTCGGCTGTTTCATGGAAACCCTGTCGATGCTGATCACCACGGCGCCAATCATAACCCCGATCATCATCGGGCTGGGCTACGATCCCGTTTGGTTCGGAATTCTCTTGATGGTGATGCTGGAAACGGCACTGATCACGCCGCCGATTGGGGTTAACCTCTATGTCGTTCAAGGGGTGCGCGGGCGCGGATCGATGAACGACATCATGATTGGCATCATCCCGTTCGTGCTGACCATGTTTGTCATGCTCGCGCTGCTCGTCGCCTTCCCGGACATCGCGCTCTGGCTACCCAGCCTGTTCTACTGATTGCACCGTCTTTCGACAAAGGAGCCCCTGGATGGGTCACATCACCACCGACGACGGCGTGAAGCTCTATGTCGAGGAGGTCGGCGAAGGCATGCCGATTGTCTTCGTGCACGAATATGCCGGAGACCACCGGTCGTGGGAGCCGCAGATGCGGCATTTTGCGCGACGGTACCGCTGTGTGAGCTATGCGGCGCGGGGATATCCGCCCTCGGACGTGCCGGAAGATCCCGCCGCCTATTCCCAGAATCGGGCGCGTGACGATATCCGCGCCGTGATGGACGCCTTGGGGATCGAAGAGGCGCACGTGGTCGGCCTGTCCATGGGTGGGTTCGCGGCCTTGCATTTCGGCTTCGAATACCCGGATCGGGCGCTGTCGCTCACGATTGCCGGGTGCGGATACGGGGCGGAGCCGGGCAAGCGGGACCAGTTTCGCGCCGAGACCGAGGCGACGGCGGACCGGATTGCCAAGGAGGGCATGGATTCGGTCGGCAAGACCTATGCGCGCGGACCGACCCGGGTTCAGTTTCAGAACAAGGATCCGCGCGGCTGGGCCGAGTTTGAGCAGCAGTTGCGGGAACACTCCACCCTCGGTTCGGCGAATACCATGCGCGGTGTCCAGGCGCGTCGACCGTCGCTTTACGATC
>CALAHL010000798.1 GCA_937891725.1 uncultured Rhodospirillaceae bacterium
GACGCTAACGGCTGGTTTTTGGTATGAGACGTCGATGAAGAAATTCGGGCCTTCGGATTTTCTGCCTGGTTTTGTCGTTGAGAGCTCAGTCTCCAAGGACTTTTCCTTCGATCTGCTGGCCGGTCATCAGATCGTGCTTGCGTTCATCGGCGACGGCAGGTCCGAGCAGGCCCGAAATGTCTGCGAGTCGCTCCTGGCCCTGCAGGAGTCGCTGAAATCCAAATCGATTTTATGCTACGTCACGACATGGGATCGGGCGGCCTGTGAGGAACCGCATATGGATGCGGTTCGCAAGGCATTTGCGTTTTACTGGGATACCGACCGCACGGTTCACCAAGCCTACGGCATGTCGGTGACGCATGATGCTCCGGATGAGAGCGTTGGCCTGTTTGTGATTCGCGAGAATCTGCGACTGCACGAGCAGTTGTCCACAAGCCCGACGGATGTTTTGGTTGATCGGCTTGGAGCCTCGATTTCCAGATTGCCGAGTCCGGGGCTGTTTCGAGCCGCGGAGCCACAGGCACCGGTGTTGCAGATCCCGGATGTCTTCGATCCGGATTTCTGCCGGGTTCTTTGCGATCATTTTCGGGCTCAGGGCGGGTCCGAGAGCGGGTTCATGCGGGACGTGAATGGGGTGACCAAGTCGCTTCTCAATCCCAAACAGAAGCGGCGTCGGGACTGCGAGGTGACGAATGAAACCATGCTGTCCCATATCCGCCACCGGCTGCAGCACCGGATCCGGCCCGAGATCAAGAAGGCCTTTGCGTTCGATGCCACCCGGATCGAACGCTTTACTATCGGGTGTTACGACTCGCAGGATTTAGGGTTCTTCATGGCCCATCGCGACAATACCACCAAAGGGACGAGCCATCGTCGGTTCGCCGTCACCATCAATCTGAACGCCGAGGAGTATGAGGGCGGAGAGCTGTGGTTCCCGGAATACGGCAAGCGGCTATACAAGCCGGCCACGGGAAGTGCCGTTGTCTTCTCCTGTTCCCTGCTGCACGAGGCCCGTCCGGTGACCAAGGGTATCAGGTTCGCGTTGCTGCCGTTCCTCTATGACGACGCAGCGGCTGCGATACGGCGAGCCAATTCAGAGTTCGTCAGCGAGTCGAAACCGGAATTTCTGAATGCGTTCGGCGTGTCTCAGCCGTCCGCCCCGCCGCAGGGCCCCGTTGTCTCGCCCTCTCCCACGCTCCCGCAAAAGGCCATGGTTTAAGCACGATAAAAACGTGGCCCTTCATCGAGTGATATGGCCCAGTCGCGACCTAACATCTTCAGGCGTCACCCCACTGTCCCGCAAAGACCTCAAACTAGGAGAGTCGTGACTTTTGGCGAGGCGGGTGCCGGACGCGTCGACCAGCAGGTCGTGGTGACGGTATCGCGGGGTCGGCAGGTCGAGCAGGGCTTGGAGCAGCCGATGCACATCGGTCGAGGCGAACAGATCCATTCCGCGTGTGACCAGCGTGATGCCCTGGAGCGCGTCGTCGACGGTGACCGAGAGGTGATAGCTGGTGGGGGTTTCCTTGCGCGCCAGCACCACGTCCCCCTGCCGCTCCGGCCGGGCCGTCTGGACACCGTGCCGGTCATCGGTCCAGGTGAGGGGGCCGGTGCGTTTGAGCGCCTGCGCCATCCGTAGCCGCAAGGCGCTCGGTTGGCCGGAGGCGAGGCGCTCGGCGTAAACTCCGTGATCGAGTATCCGATCAGTGTCCGTCACCACGGTGAGATCGTCGCTGTCGGGTCCGAAGGCCGCTGCCAGCTCCTTGCGGGACAGGACGCACGGGTAAAGCAAACCCATCGCGTCCAGCTTCGACAGTGCGGCCTGATAGTCGCTCAGGTGTTCGGATTGCCGGCGGACCGGCCGTTCCCAATCCAGGCCCAGCCAGGCCAGATCCTGTTCGATCGCGGTGGCGAATTCCGGGCGGCAGCGGGTCCGGTCGATATCTTCGATCCGCAGCAGAAAGCGGCCGCCACCAGAGGCATCAGCCGCATCGAAGGCCGAATACGCGTGGCCGAGATGGAGCAGGCCGGTCGGGCTCGGCGCGAACCGGGTGACCTCTCCGGGCATCGGGGCGACGTTACTCCGCCGCGTCGGCCGCGAAGAACCGGTTCGGCCGCAGGAATGTGCCTAGCAGCACCGCGCCGTTCCGGGACCGGGCCACATGCCGAGAGCCGGTCGGACGCCAGACGAAGTTACCGGCCGTGACCTCGCCTTCCTCGTCCTCGATCGAGCCTTCGATCACGAAGGTCTGCTCGATATCGGTATGTTCGTGGAGCGGCAGTTCCGAGCCGGGCTCCCACTTGAACAGCGCGGTCAGCAGGCCGCTCTCTTCGTCCTTCAGCAGAATCTTCCATTCGATCCCGGCAAAGGCCGTCGGCTCCCACGGAAGCTCAGCCACATCCACATAGCGCGATGCCAAAACGCCCAGGCCGTCATGGTTGGAGGCTTTTGGGGTCACAGCGGTCATTGTCTCGTCTCCCGAAGAAATTTTTTTATTGGGGACGCTTATCCTGGGGCAGTACGGCGATCACGTCGATCTCCATTAACCAATCCGGTTTGGCGAGCCCTGCCACCATCAATCCGGTGGACACCGGGTGAACGCCTTTCAACCAGCGTCCAACCGTGCGGTACACCGGTTCCCGATGACTGCGGTCGGTGATGAAAATTGTGATCTTGCAGATATCGGACAGCGTCGCGCCGCACTCGTCCAGCAATTGGGCGACATTGCGCATGGCCTGGTCGGTCTGGGCCGCAGGGTCGCCGGCACCGATCAAGTTTCCCTCGAAATCCGTGCCGACCTGGCCGCGCAGATAGATCGTGCCGTTGTCCGCCACCACGGCCTGGGCGAGATCGTTGTCCAGGGATTGATCGGGATAGGTGTCCCGTGTGTTGAACGGACGGATCCGGGTGTGCGCCATCTGGTCCTCCGGTCTTGAGTGCGTCGGGTCAGCCCATGCCGAGGGCGCGCTTGTAGAGTTCTAAAAGGGTTTCGACCTCGTCCCGGTCGTCCTTGTCCATTTTCCGCAGCTTGAGCACCTGACGCATGATCTTCACGTCGAACCCGTTGGCCTTCGCCTCGGCGAAGACCTCTTTGATATCGGCTGCGAGTGCCGCTTTCTCTTCCTCTAGCCGCTCAATTCGCTCGATATACGACCGAAGCTGGTCGCCCGCGATTCCGCCGACATTCGCCGTTTCGCCCGAGGAGTCATCCGACATTCCAAATCTCCTGCAGTTCCGAGCCCGTTCGAGCCTCACCCGTCCAGGGTGGAACGGCGCGGAAGATAGACCGCTCCTCACCGCCCTTCAAGCGCCAATCCCCCCTGGGCGCCGACAATCGTCTGGTGTGACGATGCCGCTTGACAGTGCGTGAACATTACAGGAACATTCATGTCTGATCGAGGAGAAAACCAATGATGCTCGCGACCATGATCTCGGATCCCACCGAACCTGCCCGCGCCTTATGGGAGCGGATGAACGCCCGTGACTGGGACGGTGTTGCCCGGCTGCTCGATGGCGGATTCAGCGCGGTCTGGCCGCAAACAGGCGAGCGTATCCCGACACCGGCGGCCTATGTCGGACTGAATCAGGCCTATCCCGGAGTTTGGAAGATCAAGGTTCAGTCGGTTGACCCGTCGCCGGACGGGGCGGTTGTGCGCGCTCGGATCACGAACGGGAACGAGGTGGTGCACGCGATCGGGTTCTACCGGATCATGGGCGGCCGCATCCTGTCGGCGGAGGAGTTCTTCGCCGATGCGGGCACCCCGCCCTATGACCGGTCGGAGTTTACAGAACGGCTGTAGCAGGCAGCAGGGTCAGTGCTTGGCGGCCGCATCGAAAGCGGCTTTCTGCTCCGGGGTCACCTCGGCCTGATGCTTGGCCTTCCAGCTTGAATAGGGCTCGCCATAGACAATCTCGCGGGCGCCTTCGTAGTCCAGATCCAAGCCCTTTTCCTCGGCGGCGGCCCGGTACCATTTCGACAGGCAGTTCCGGCAGAATCCGGCCAAAGTCATCAGATCAATATTCTGCACATCGGGCCGCTCCCGCAGATGCTCGACCAGGGTCCGGAAGGCGGCTGCCTCAAGTTCCGTGCGGGTCTGGGGGTCGATGTCCGGTTTGGTGCTCATGTCAGGCTCCTGAATGTCTCTTTAGGCTTATGCCCTATTTGGTGTCTGATCCGCCTCCGGCCAATGGCTCGGTAGATTTCGGACATCGGAGGTTTGCAGAACGGCTTATCCGCCGAGGCGCCGTCCCAATTCTCGAAGCAGACGGCTCCGGCGATCCGGCAGATCGCCCATCCGGCCGATTTCAATCAGGTCCCGCAGCAGCTCGATGCATTCGACCTGTCGGATCGGCTTGATCAGGTAGTCGTCGCCCCCCGCCCGAATGGCGTCCATGACGGTTCTTTTGTCGTCGAGACCGGTGGTGAACAGGATCGGAATATACGGCGGCAGGCTCGCCCGGATCTGCCGGGTCAGAGAGATGCCGTCCATCTTGGGCATGCTGACATCGACCAGCACGGCGGAGAGTTTCGTTTTGGTCTTTAGATGGGACAGGGCCTGCTGAGCGTTCCCGGCGGTGATCGCCGTGAAGCCGGCTCTGGAAGCGTAGCGTGCCAAAAGCTCCCGGCTATCGACTTCGTCGTCCACCACCAGCACGGTTCTGTATCCCCTTTCGGGCGTGCCGCCATCTTGTTCGGTGTCGGTTTCTGTGTCCGGCATAGGTCTCACATGTTGGACATGGCCGCGTTGAGAGCGACCAGTTCCGCGTCGTTGGCGACGACCTCCGGATTGACGACCCGCACGCGAAAGCCATCGGCCGTGGGCGCATAGGCGTTGACCAGATCGGCAAGCTCCGCGACCGGATCGTCGGCCCGGTCGATCCGCAGGTCCATCCAGGGAAACGGGTCCTTATCGACGATCAGGATGGCAGCAGACCTCACCGGTTTCAGTTCACCGCCCGCATCCAGGCCGGCCTGAAGGGCCAGCATCAATCGGGTCTCGAACGGTCGGTCTGGGGAGTCCAGATAGCCGTCCAGCATCGCTTGTGGGATGCGGTCGGAGGCCAGGATATTCCCAAGAGCGATCGCACCCTCCGCTGCGGCGTGGCCGTGGATCGAATAGATCTCGGATCCGTGGTAGGCGGCGGTGCGTCCCTGCGCGTCGACCACTGCGACCTGACGCCATTTGGAGTCGTCGCGACCTTCGGTCAGAATCGCCAGGGTTTGGTCTGCGGACTGGCCCTGCGAGAGAAGATCCAGCCCGATCGGGCCAAGCCGCGGATCGGTCCTGTGCTGGGTCAGAACGGCACCCACATCGGCGCGGGCAAACGGGCACCGGGAGCCAACGCACAGGCTGGAGGTGGTGATGGCGAGGCCAAAACGGCCGGTCGAAGCTTCGCGGGCGGCGATGGAAAATGTCATGAGATTTCCGTATTTCCTGCGTTCGATGCTGGTCTTTGCGGACAGGTGTGAGATACCACGATCCCATAAGCGAAACACGTTTCCGTTGGGCAAGACACCATGCGTCTGATGTTTGGGTGGGAATTCGGTGCCGGCCTGGGTCATTTGACCCGATTCAAGCCGATCGGTGACCGGCTGGTGGCAGACGGCGCGCAGATCACCTTGGCGCTCCAGGACATCGACAAGGCCCGGCCGTTTCTGGATGGAACCAGCGGTCGACCGCTGCCGGGGTATTCGGTGGTTCAGGCGCCCCGCTGGAACATCCCCAACGATCCGGCCATCCGCAAGATCCCGACCCATAGTTTTGCGGATGTGCTGAACCTGATCGGTGTCGGCCAACAGGGGGCGATGATCCACCGGCTCAACGCCTGGCAAGGCCTGCTTGAACTCGCCAGGCCGGACCTGGTGATCGGAGATTTTGCGCCGACCCTGGCCTTGGCGGCGCGGGGGCGCATTCCGTCCATCATGGTCGGTAACGGCTACACCACGCCGCCGCGAGGTCGCCAGATGCCGCCGATCCGGCCGTGGCGGGACAAAATCGAATCGTTCAGCGCGGATCACGAGGCCGACATTCTACACAGCACGAACGCTGCTCTCGTCGCACGCGGAGATGCGCCGCTGGAGCATCTGGCAGATATGTTCCACGGCGACAGAACTTTCGTGTTCACGCTTCCGATGGTCGATCCCTATGCCCGGTACCGAACCACACCAACGCTGCCGCCGTTCAACCTGCCGCGGGATATTCCGCAAAAATCCTGGGAGGCGCGTCCGGAAAAGAGCGTGTTCCTGTATATGCCGCGCACCCATCCCCGCGTGAAGGACGCGATTGAGATCCTCGGGATGCTGAATGTCGCCGCGCATGGCTATATCTCGGATCTGCCGGAGTCAGCGGTTGCCCAGTACTCCACCGCATCTCTCAAACTGCACGCCACGCCGCGGAATTTCGATGAGGTGATT
>CALAHL010000799.1 GCA_937891725.1 uncultured Rhodospirillaceae bacterium
GATGCGATCGCGGTCGAAGGGTTCGAGGCCGCCATCGAGCGGGCCGAGCGGTATGTGGAGGCTGGTGCGGACATGCTGTTCGTCGAGGCCCCCGAGAATCTGGAGCAGATGCGCGAGATCACCCGGCGCTTCAAATCCCGGGTGCCGCTGATGGCCAATATGGTCGAGGGCGGATCGACCCCCATAACCTCGGCAGCCGACCTGCAGAACATCGGTTACCGGTTCGTGATCTTCCCGGGCGGCACCGTTCGGGCCTTGGTTCCGGCCCTGCAGGGCTATTTCAACTCGCTCAAGACCCACGGCACGACCGGCCCGTGGCGGGACCGGATGCTGGACCTGACGGGTATCAACGCGGTGGTCGGCACGCCTGAGATGCTGGCTTTGGGCGATCGCTACGACCCCGCCAAACATTCAACCAACACAAAGGCAGCAGTCGTCGATGGCAACAATTGATCCGGTCACTCTGGCGGTCCTGAACGGCCGTCTGGAGCAGATCGCCGACGAGATGGACGCCACCCTGTTCCGCAGCGCGTTCAACCCGATCATCGCGGAAGCTCATGACGCCAGTCATGGGCTGTACGACGCCAAGACCGGCGAAACCCTCGTTCAGGGCAAGTCGGGGCTGCCGATTTTCGTCGGCGCCATGGCGTTCGCTGTTAAGGCGGTGATCGATAAAGTCGGGCGCGACGGCGGGCTTGAGGATGGGGACGTCTACATCTTCAACGATCCCTATGACGGCGGCACCCATCTGTCCGATTTCCGGCTGGTTCGCCCGGTGTTCCGAGGCGGGGAGGTGTTCTGCTATCTCGCCTCCGTCGGCCACTACCACGACGTGGGCGGCAACGTGCCCGGCAACTACAATCCGGTGGCGACCGAAAGCTTTCAGGAAGGTTTTCTGATGCCGCCGGTCAAACTGTTCGAGGCTGGCAGGTTCCGTCAGGACATCCTGGATATTCTCCAGGCGAACTCGCGCCTGCCGGGGAGCCTGTACGGCGATCTGAACGGCCAGATCAACGCGCTCGACCTGGGGGTGAAACGGCTGGGCGATCTGCTCAATCAGTATGGTGAGCCGACTGTGGCAACCGCGTTCTCCGAACTGAAGGATCGGGCCGCCGCTCTGATGCGCGCGCAGATCAAGGGGCTGCCGGACGGCACCTACCGGGCGCGTGACTTTCTGGATAACGACGGGATCGTCGATGAGGCCCTGGAACTGAACATCGCGATCACCATCAAAGGCGAGCGGATGGTTGTCGACTTCACCGGCTCTGCGCCCGGCTGTCTGGGGCCGGTCAACATCGCGCGCTCGACCACCGTCGCCGCCTGTTATGTCGCGATGAAGCATGTGTTCCAGGACGTGCCCGCCAATGCGGGCGTGTTGGAGCCGATCGAGTTCGTGATCCCTGAAGGCTCGATCCTGGCGGCTAAGGCGCCCCGTCCGGTCGGCGGCTATACCGAGACCATCCTGCGGCTGATCGACATGGTCTTCGTGGCCCTCTCGGACGCGGCCCCGGAGCGGGTCAACGGCTGTGCCTACGGCACCATCAACGCGCTGTCGCTTGCGGGTCACCGGGAAGACGGGCGACGCTGGGTGATGTTCAGCTTTTTTGGTGGTGGGCATGGCGGCCATCCCGTTGGCGACGGCCTGAACCACGGCAACGCCCCGATCTCGACCGCGACGATCCCGCCGCTGGAGATCCTGGAAGCGGCCTATCCGGTGATGTTTCGGCAATGGGCGCTGCGCGACGACAGCGGCGGGCCGGGACGCAATCGCGGCGGTTTGGGTGCCGTCTACGAAATCGAGCTTTTGGAAAAGCATGCCGACGCCTTCCTGTTTGGAGAGCGGGGCCGGTTCGCGCCTCCGGGCGTTGTCGGTGGCAAGCCCGGTGCCATGAACAGGTTCACCTATGAGACCGCGACCGGCGACGCCCATCCGCCGATGGCCTCCAAGATGGTCGGCATCTCGCTCGACCGCGGGCAGGCGGTCCGGCTGGAGACACCCGGAGGAGGCGGCTACGGCGACCCGCATGACCGTGACCCCAAGGCCGTCGCCCGCGATGTCCGCCTGGGCTTCGTCTCGACCGAGCAGGCCCGTGATGCCTACGCCGTGATCTTCGGCGCCGACGGCAGCCTGGATATCGCCGCCACCGAAACCCTCCGCGCCGAGACCTCCCAATGACCACCAAACGAACAGCTCTCGCCGGCGTCGATGTCGGCGGAACCTTCACCGATGTCTTCGTCCTGGACGAGGCGCAGGGCACCGCCACCGTCGCCAAGGTCCCCTCGACGCCGTCCAACCAGGCGGTCGGGTTCCTGAACGGCCTGGAGCAGGGGACCGGCGATCTCGGCCGGCTGCGCACGGTCGTGCACGGCACCACGGTCGGCACCAACGCGCTGCTGGAGCGCAAGGGGGCCGTCACCGGCATCATCACCACCAAAGGCTTTCGCGATGTGCTGGAGATGCGGCGGCGGGACCGGCCGAAGACCTGGGGGCTCTGGGGCACATTCGAGCCGGTGGTCCCGCGAGACCGACGGGTCGAGGTCGACGAGCGCGTGCTGGCCGACGGCTCGATCCGCACCCCGCTCGATCCCGAAGCCGCGAAGGCGGCTGCGAAACTGCTGCTGGAGCGTGGCTGCGAGGCGGTCGCGATCGCCTTCATCAACGCCTATGCCAACGACGCGAACGAACGTGCGGCCCTGGACGCCGTCAGACAGGTCTGGCCGAACGACCACGTGACCGCCAGCTATCTGCTGGTCCCTGAGATCCGCGAGTTCGAGCGGACCTCGACCGCCACCCTCAACGCCTATCTGCAGCCGCCCGTCGCCCGCTATCTGGCGCGGCTGGAGGAGGCCTTGGCCGAGCAGGGGGCGGAGAGCGACGTTCTCATCGTGCAGTCGAACGGCGGGGTGATGTCGATCGAGACCGCCAAGGCGCAGCCGATCCGCACCGCCCTGTCGGGCCCGGCGGCAGGCGTGATCGCGGCGGCCCATATTGGCGGGGTTGCCGGCTATCCGAACCTGATCACCTGCGACATGGGCGGCACCAGCTTCGACGTCTCGCTGGTCGCCGACGGTCAAAGCGCGCTTGCGGCCCAGACCTCGATCGATTTCGGGATGGTGGTGCGGGCGCCGATGATCGAGATCGTGACGATCGGCGCAGGTGGCGGCTCGATCGCCCGGGTCGACGCCGGCGGCCTGCTCCAGGTCGGCCCGGAAAGCGCGGGTTCCGATCCGGGACCGGTCTGCTACGGGCTCGGCAACGACCGTCCGACCGTGACCGACTGCAACGTGGTGATGGGCCGGATCAACGCCGACCGTCCGATCGGAGGCAAGCTCGACCGGTTGGATGTGGAGGCGGCGCGCGCGGCCCTCACCAAGCACGTGGCCGAGCCGCTGGGCCTCGACAGCCCGGAGGCAGCGGCGGAAGCGGTCATCCGTGTCGCCAATGCCAAGATGGCGGGGGCGATCCGGGTGGTCTCGATTGAGCGTGGTCATGATCCGCAGCAGTTCGTGGCGGTCCCGTTCGGCGGCGGCGGCTCACTGCATGCCGGTGCCCTGATCCGTGAGGTCGGGCTGAAGAAGGCACTCGTCCCGCGGTATCCGGGCGTGACCAGCGCGATCGGCTGTACCATCGCAGATCTGCGTCAGGACTTCGTCGAGACCTGGAACACCCTGGTCGACGATCTGGACACCGGTGCGCTGACCGACGCGATCAACCGGTTGGGCGCGCGTGGCCGGGAAGTGGTCGAGGGGGCTGGCGTGAACCTCGACCGGATCGACCGGATCGTCGAGCTGGACATGCTGTATGTGGGCCAGACCCATACCGTGGCCGTACCGCTCGCTCTGGCGGACGGCGAGGCGGTCGACACCGTCGCAATCGGCGTCGCTTTCGAGGCGGCCTATACCAGCACCTATGGCCGCCTGCTCAAGGGCATCCCGATGCGGCTGATGAATCTGCGGGTGGCGGTCGCCGGGCGGCGTCCGCGCTTCGACCTGAAGCTGCTGGCACCGGAACCGGGTGGTTCGATTGAAGCGGCCACCACGGGCACACGCCGGGTCTACGTTGACGGCGCCTGGCATGACGCGGCCATCCTGACGCGTCTGTCCCTGCCGGTCGGCGCCCGTATCCCCGGCCCGGCGATCCTGGAGCAGCCGGATACCACGATCCTGATTGAGCCGGGTCTGGTGGGCGAGGTGGACGACTATGGCAACGTGCTGATTGGAGAGGTGTGATGAGCGGAATCCTGAGCTTCCCGGATCCGGCTTCGACAGCCCTGCTGCTGGTCGACATGCAGAACGACTTCGTCCACCCAAAAGGGGCCTATGCCCGGGGTGGGGCGAAGTCGGAGCTGATCGCGGCGCTTCCGGCGAAGCTGGCGCCGCTGGCCGATGCGGTCCGGGCCAAAGGCGGCTGGATTGTCGCGACCCAGTTCACACTGGTGCCGGGAAAGGGTGGGATGCCGTTGATATCTCCACATCTCAAGACGTTACGGCCGTTTCTCGATAAAGGGGATTTCGCGCCGGGGTCCTGGGGGCAAGATGTTTTGGACGAACTTCAACCGATAGACATTAAATCCGAAAAGGTCGCTTTTTCAGCATTTTATATGTCACGGCTGGAGTGGATTCTGAAGAAAGCCGGCATCACCAAACTGATCGTCGGTGGCATCGTCACCAACGGCGGTGTCGCCTCGACCGTCCGGGACGCGCACGTGCGGGATATCGACACCGTCGTGCTCGAAGACGGCTGCGCCGCGTTCACCGACAAGATCCACACCACCGCGATCGAGGCGCTGCGCCCGGTCTCGACCGTCGCCTCCATTGCTGAGGTCACGGCGGCGTGGGAGGCGGCCTGATGGGTATCGTTCGGCGAGACACGCCTCCTGAAATCGTCGTGCCGGTCCTGATCATCGGTGGTGGGGCCTGCGGGCTGACCACCGCTCTGGCGGCCCATGATGCCGGTGCCGAAGTGATGGTCCTGGAACGGGACGCGAGCCCCAGCGGGTCGACCGCTCTGTCCTCCGGGTTTATCCCGGCCTGCGAAACCCGCTGGCAGTCGGCCCGAGACGTGGATGACAGTGTCGCGCTGATGGTGAGCGACATCCAGGCGAAGAACCATGGGGACGGCGATGTCGACCTGGCGGAGGCGGTTGCTCGGGCCTCGGGGCCGACCCTTGAATGGCTGGCGGATGCCCACGGTCAGGAATTCGTGCTGTTGGACGGCTTCCTCTACCCGGGCCATAGCAGGCTGCGCATGCACGCCCATCCGGACAAGACTGGCGAAGCCCTGGTCACCAGCCTGCTGGAGGCGGTGAGCGGAGCCGGGATCGATGTGGTCACCAGCGCGCAGGTCACCGATCTGATCGTGACTGCCGAAGACCGGGCGGTCGGGGTCGTGATCACGCGTCCTGACGGCGAGGTCGAGGAGATCGGCTGCGAGGCGTTGATCCTGGCGTGCAACGGCTACGGCGGCAATCCGGAGATGGTGAAGGCGCATATCCCCGAGATGGCGGATGCCTTGTATTTCGGACATGCCGGAAATCAGGGCGACGCGATCCGTTGGGGCGGGGCGCTGGGGGCGCTCCCGCTGCACATGGGCGCTTATCAGGGCCACGGCTCGGTCGCGCACCCACACGGCGTGCTGATCACCTGGGCGCTGATGATGGAAGGCGGCATCCAGGTCAACGCGGACGGCCGCCGATTCTCCAACGAGCACGAAGGCTATTCCGAGCAATCGGTGAAGGTTCTGGCGCAGCCCGGCGGAGTCGCCTGGAATCTTTACGACGCTCGGCTGCACGAGATGGGACTGGGATTCGAGGATTACCGCCGCGCGGTCGAGATGGGGGCGATCAAGCGGATCGCCAGTGTCGAGGCCCTGGCGGAGATGATCGGGTGTCCGGTCGAGGCGCTCTCCGAGACCCTTGAGAACACCCGACAGCTGGCGGGTGGCGCGAAGGCGGATCCGTTCGGACGCGATTTCACCGGCGCGCCGACCCTCGCGGGACCTCCGTTCCACGTGGTGAAGGTCACCGGCGCGCTGTTTCACACCCAAGGCGGCCTGGCGATCGACACGGCCGCACGGGTGCTGCGCGCGGATGGCACGGCCCTGCCGAACCTGTTCGCCGGTGGCGGTGCAGCGGTCGGCGTGTCCGGCACCGGGGTCGAGGGTTATCTGAGCGGCAATGGTCTGCTGACCGCGTTCACCCTCGGACGGATAGCGGGTCAAAGTGCGGCGGAGCTGGTTAAGGGAGAGACGACATGAGCGAGACCTACCCGAGGGATCTGGTCGGCTATGGCGGCACCCCGCCCGATCCGAGATGGCCCGGCGGCGCGCGGGTCGCGGTCAGTTTCGTTCTGAATGTCGAGGAAGGCTCCGAGACCAATATCCTGCACGGCGATTCCCGGAACGAGGGCGGGCTGTCGGAGGTGGTCGGCGGTCGGCATCCGGCGGGCCAGCGCGACCTGGGGATGGAGAGCCTGTATGATTACGGCCCGCGCGCCGGGTTCTGGCGCATTCACAGGCTGTTCCAGGATCGCAGGCTGCCGATGACGGTTTACGCCTGTGCGATGGCGCTGGAACGCAACCCGATCGCGACCGAGGCTATGGCGAAGGCGGGATGGGAGTTCGCCTCCCACGGATGGCGCTGGATCAATCACTACGAGCTCAGCGAGGACGAGGAGCGCGAGCATATCGCCCGCGCGGTCGAGATCACCCAGCGGCTGACCGGGCAGCGCCCGCGCGGCTTCTACGCCCGCTATGCGCCCAGTGCCAACACCCGCCGCTTGCTGGTCGAGGAGGGCGGGTTCCTCTATGACAGCGACAGCTATTCCGACGATCTGCCCTATTGGGTCCGGGAATCCGGCAAGGATCATCTGGTGATCCCCTATGCGCTCGACACCAACGACGTGAAATTTGGGGCACCGGCGTCCTATGGCTCCGGCGAGGACTTCTTCCGCTATCTGACCGATGCCTTCGACCAGCTTTGGGAGGAAGGGGCGGAGGCGCCGAAGATGCTGTCGGTCGGTCTGCACCAGCGTCTGGTGGGTCGCCCGGGCCGCGCGCGTCAGCTCGCCCGCTTCCTCGATCATGTGATGGCCAAGGGTGACAGCTGGGTCTGCAGACGCATCGAGATCGCCGAGCATTGGCACCGGGAGCACAAGCCTGGGTGACCCCCCAAGCCGTATGAACCGCCCAACCATTGACACCTGTGACTCACCCGGCATAACCGCCCGATGGACCAGAACACCGATCTTAGGCTGTTGAACATTCTTGCCGGCGCGCCGGTCGGTGGCGCGGAGACGTTCTTCGTTACGATGACCAAGGCGTTCCAGGCGGCGGGAGTCGAACAGCGCGCGGTCATTCGCGAGAACCCGGATCGGGCGGCTCAGCTGAGGGCCGGGAATGTCGAGGTGGATCAGGCGCGGTTCGGCAGCCTTCTCGATGTGCGCACGGAGTTCAAGCTCGACAAGATTGTCCGGGAGTTCCAGCCGACCGTCGTGCTGACCTATATGGAGCGGGCCTCCAGCTTCATGCCGAAAGGGCCGCATCTGAAGTTGGCCAGGCTGGGCGGATACTACAAGCTCAAGTACTTCCGGCGCTGCGACCACCTGCTGTGCATCACCAACGACATCCGACGGCACGTGATTGCCGAGGGCTGGCCGGAGGAACGCGCGCATTACATGCCGAACTTCGCCGAAGTCACCGATACCGCGGCGATCGCGCGGGCCGAGCTCGACACGCCGGACGGGGTTCCGGTGATCTTCACGCCGGGCCGGCTGCATAAGGTCAAAGGTCTCGACACGCTGATCACGTCGATCAAAGCGCTGCCGGAAGCCTATCTGTGGATCGCGGGCGACGGCCCGGAGCGGGACGCGCTGATCGCCCATGCCACGGCAGAGGGTGTGTCCGACCGGGTGCGGTTCCTCGGTTGGCGTACCGATACCGGACCGTTCTTCCGGGCCTGCGATATCGTGGCCTTCCCCTCCCGGCATGAGCCGTTCGGCACGGTGACGCTGGAGGCCTGGGCTTACGGTAAGCCGCTGGTGGTGACGGACGCGCAAGGCCCGCTCGAAGTGGTACGGCCGGACCAGGACGGGATCATGGTTCCGAAAGATGACGCGGATGCCTTGGCTTCGGGGTTCAGGAGGGTGCTGTCTGATCCGGAGCTTGCCCGATCGCTGGTTGAGCAGGGTTCGGCACGGCATCTGGCCGAGTTCACCGAGGCGGCCTGCGTCGCCCGCTATCTCGATCTGTTTCGAACGCTGTCCTGAGCGGTCCCGATCTGCTAGCTAAAGACAATCGCGACCCTTTGAGCCCGATCATGCCCAAGCCTGAAGCCGTCACCGCTCCGGATCTTTCAATACTCGTGCCCGTCTGCGACGAAGCCGGCGGCATCGAGGCGGTGCTGGGGGAGTTGTTGGAGGTCGCCGGGGCCGAACTGTCGGTGGAGGTGATCGCGGTCGACGATGCCAGCCGTGACGGGACGGCCGAGATCATCGCCCGTTTGGCCACCACCGAACCGCGTCTGCGTCTGATCCGGCATGGCAAACGCGCGGGCAAGAGTGCGGCCTTGCGAACCGGAGCCGGTTTCGCGCGGGCCCTGTGGATCGGTACGATCGACGGCGATGGTGAGAACGATCCGAAGGATCTGGTCAACATGACCCGCGAGATCGATCTTAAGGCGGTCGACCGGGTCGGCCTGGTCTGCGGCATCCGGCGACGGCGCACGGCGGGGGTCAGTCGTCTGCTGGCGTCTCGCATCGGCAACGGGGTGCGGAAATTCGCCCTGCGGGACGATTGTCCGGACACCGCCTGCGGTCTGAAACTGATCCCAACGGCGCTGTTCAAACGGTTGCCGTTCTTCGACAGCCTGCACCGTTATTTTCCGGCCTTGGTGAAGCGTCACGGCTTTGAGACCCGGCATGTGATGGTCGACGACCGGCCGCGGCTGGCGGGTCAGTCGAAATACACCAACTGGCAACGGGCGCTGGTCGGCATCGTCGATCTTTTTGGGGTGGTCTGGCTCTTGCGCCGCACAACCGTGCCGCCCATATCCGCGCCGGACGAAGCCAAGACTTACAGCGGGTCAGACTGACCGCCTGATCACCCTCGTTCCAACCGCATCGCCATCAACCGGGACCCGCCGAGATGTTCGCTTCCCTCGATCGCTTTTTCGATACCGTGGTTGCCGTGGCGGAGGACCGGGCGACCCGAGTGGGCGGCATGTCGATCCACGCCTGGGCCTTTCTGGTGATGCTGTCGGTGGCGGCGATGCTGCCGGGACTGGCGAGCGTGCCGGTGATGGACCGGGACGAGGCGCGGTATTCGCAAGCGTCCCGGCAGATGCTGGAGACCGGCGATTTCGTCGATATCCGCTTCCAGGACGTGCCGCGCCATGTGAAGCCCGCCGGAACCTATTGGCTGCAGGCGGCCAGCGCATGGGTCGCGGGTGGGCCGGAGGCGGCGAAGATCTGGGCCTACCGGCTGCCGTCATTCCTTGCGGCACTTGGGGCCGTATTGGTGACCGCCTGGCTGGGCGCGCGGATCGGCGGCGGGGCGACAGGGTTGATCGCGGGAAGTCTGATGGCGGTCTCGCTGATTCTTTCGGTGGAAGCGCGAACTGCGAAGACCGATGCCCTGCTGCTTTTGAGCGTGGTGGTGGCGCAGGCTGCCCTCTGGCGCGTGCTGGAGCGGGAGGGGGCTTCCAGATTCAAAGGTGCGCCGCTGGTGTTCTGGCTGGCTCATGGAGCGGGCGTGATGATCAAGGGACCGATCATCACCCTGGTGCTGGGGGC
>CALAHL010000800.1 GCA_937891725.1 uncultured Rhodospirillaceae bacterium
TGCTTCCCGGATTCAATCTGCTGCTTTTCTACGGGCTGAACGGCTACCTGCTGGGCCGTGAGTATGCCGAACTGGTGGCGACCCGGCGCATGACCCCGGAGGAGATCCAGCAGTTCCGGCTCGCGAATCGGGGGCGCCTGTTCTTGGGTGGTGTGGTGATCGCCGCGGTCACGACGGTGCCCCTGTTGAATCTCGCAACTCCCGTGCTGGCAACCGCTTTTGCGCTGCACGAGCATCAACGGTTGCGGCGGAGGCCCGAACGGGGATAATTTCGGTATGGCAACCTGTTAGGTGAAGAGTCTAAAGCGAGGTCAAAATGATCTTCCGTCGTGGCAAGCCCGCAGAATCCGGCCAATCCGATTCGGACGCCAAAATCGTTTCCCTGGACGATCATGCGGGTGGCGCCCAATCCGGGGCCGCAAAAAGTGATTTCCCGTCGGAACCGACCCTCGGCGGGGTCTCGGCATCGGCCGAGCCGACGACCGAGTCCACATCCGCCTCTTCCTTGAAAGGCACTGACATGTCCTCTCCTACCTCGAAGGCCCCCGGTACCGGGTTCGTGCCCGAAATTCCCCGCCGCGCCGTCGATATTCCCGGCTCTCCGATCCGCCGCCCCGGTCCCCCCTCGGGCGTGCAATCCAGCAGCCGGATGGGCGGAGAGCACAAACGTCTCCAGGTCGGCCGCGAGATTTCGCTCTCGGGCGAGATCACGGCCTGTGACACCCTGGTCGTCGAGGGGACCGTCGACGCCAAGCTGGAAAACAGCCAGATGCTGGAGATCACCGAGACCGGCACCTTTCGGGGCGCGGTCCGGATCGAGGAAGCCAGCATCGCCGGCTTGTTCGATGGCGATCTGACCGTGCGCGGCACCTTGTCCGTGAAGAGCAAGGGCGAGGTGAAGGGCAAGATCCGCTACGGCCGGCTTGAGATCGAGCTCGGCGGTATCGTTCGGGGCGACGTGGCACCGTTCGAGGAAACCGAGGGCGAATGATCCGGCGTCGCACCCTTAACGGTGGCTTGCGTGCTGCGATCCTTTGGGTTGCGGTCGGGGCCGGGATCTCGGCTTTGGCCGGATGTCAGACCACCGGCCAGGGCGCGCATGCGGTCGGCAGGACGGATCCGTCGGCGGTGACGACGGTGTCGTTCACCTCGGCGGAGACCGATCCGGATCGGCTCCGTCAGATGGAACCGCCCCAGGTGGTGGAGCTGATCGGACAGCCGAATTTCCGCCGCAAGGAGCAGCGCGTCACAGTCTGGCAGTATCACGATACCGATTGCGTGATGGATCTGTTCTGGTACCAGGGCGAAAGCGGGCCGGAGCTGATGCACTACGAAGCCCGGAGCGAGACCCTGTCGCACAGCTCCGAGGCCAAGGCCTGCTTCACCCAGCTGCTGACCAAGACCGCCCGCGATCGGACGAGCTGAGCGCTGTCCGATCGTGCCGAGGGCTAAGCGGTCTTTTCCGTGAAATTGCAGAACTCCCGCACGATGCAGGCCGCGCAATCCGGCCTGCGGGCCTTGCAGACATAGCGGCCGTGCAGGATCAGCCAATGGTGGGCGTGGCGGAGATAGGATGTCGGGATCCGCTTCAACAGCCCCAGCTCAACCGCCAGCGGCGTCTTGCCCGCCGCCATGCCGGTCCTGTTGGCAACCCGGAACAAATGCGTGTCGACGGCGATCGTCGACTCCCCGAAGCCGATGTTCAGCACCACATTCGCCGTCTTGCGGCCGACGCCGGGCAAGGCCTCCAGCGCGTCCCGGTCCCGGGGAACCTCCCCAGCATGCCGCTCGATCAGCAACCGGGACAGGGCGATGACATTCTTGGCCTTGGCATTGAACAGACCGATGGTCTTGATCTTCTCCCGCACCCCCTCCTCCCCCAGATCCAGCATCGCCTGGGGGGTGTCCGCGATCGGGAACAGCTTGGCCGTCGCCTTGTTCACGCCGACATCGGTGGCCTGCGCCGAGAGCACGACCGCCACCAGCAGGGTGAACGGGTTGTGCCAGTCGAGCTCCCCCTCGGGTTCCGGGTTGTCGGCCTGAAGCCGCGCGAAAAAGCCTTCGACCTGCGCCTTGGTCATCCGTTTCGCCATGCCGCCGCCCCTTCTGTTCTCGTCACCCGAGACAACCTGTCCCTTTGACCGGATCCGCATGCGGGTTCATATCTAGGGGATGCGCGAGACAGAGACCAGATCCGTAGATATTGGGGGAGAGCCGATCCTGATGGATGCGGTGGTCTATCCCCATCGCAGCCTATCCCGCACCGGCTTCCTGATCCTGATGAGTCTGATCTGCGGTTGCAGCTTCACGATCGGGCTGTTGTTCTTCCTGCTCGGCGCCTGGCCGGTGGTCGGCTTCCTCGGCCTCGACGTCCTGGTGGTCTATATCGCGTTCCGTCTGAACTATCGGGCCGCCCGCGCCTATGAGGTCCTCCACCTGACCCGATCGCGGTTTGAGGTCACCAAGGTCGATTCGCGAGGCCGGGGTCGGCAGGCCACCTTCGAGCCGACCTGGCTGGCGGTCGACATGGATGACCCGCCCCACCGGCGCAGCAGGCTGATCCTCCGCTCGCATGGCAAAGGTCTCGAGATCGGTAGGTTCCTGACCCCGTCGGAGAAGCTGGATCTGGCGTGGGCCATTCGCCGGGCGCTGGAGACCGCCCGCGCGCCGGCGTTTGACGCCCCGGTCTTCGATCTCCCGGAAACCGATCCGCGCGCCCTATAGGTTCAGGACGTCGCGCATCGAATACAGACCTGCCGGCTTGCCGACGATCCAGCAGGCCGCCTGAACCGCACCATTCGCGAAGATCCGGCGATCGCCGGCCTTGTGGGTCAGTTCGATCCGCTCGGCATCACCCGCAAAAATCACTGTATGTTCGCCGACCACATCGCCGCCGCGTAACGTTGCGAACCCGATATCACCCGCACGACGCGCGCCTGTCTGGCCCTCCCGGGACAGAACGGCCACCTCATCAAAGGGTCGCTCCCGCCCCGTGGCGGCGGCGCGGCCCAAGCCTATCGCGGTTCCCGAGGGCGCGTCGATCTTGCGGTTATGATGCATCTCCACCACCTCGATGTCCCAGGCATCGGGCCCCAAGGACGCGGCCACCCGTTCCACCAGCGCCAAAAGCAGATTGACGCCGGCGCTCATGTTCGGGGCGTAGACGATCGGGATGGTCCGGCCCAGCTCGGCAAGTTCGGCTTCCTGCTCCGCGTTCAGACCGGTCGTGCCGATCACAATCGGGGTCCCTGCGGCGGATGCGGCGCGCGCATGAGCCAAGGTCACCTCCGGAAGGGTGAACTCGATCACCGCATCGGAGGCGAAAATTGAGGCGTCCTGATCCACAATCGGCACACCCAAGACGCCGACCCCCGCAAGGGTGCCGGCATCCTGCCCTACCAGGGCACTACCGGCCCGTTCCGCCGCCGCGGCCAGCTCCGTTCGGCCATCCTCGGAGATGGTCTTGATCAACATCCGGCCCATGCGCCCGCCTGCGCCAAACAATCCGATCCGTGTCGTCATTTGAAAATCCTCCGAGTGGCCCTTGTTTGATATTGTTATCGTTGTTATTTTCGGAACGCAATACTGGTTCGAATGAAACATCGATATCGGGTGGAGTCAGAAATGGACGTGCGGACCCTGTGCCTTGGCGTGTTGAGCTTCGGGGATTCGAGTGGATACGGTCTGCGCCGCTCCATCAAGGACTGGTTTGGGCATTTCGGCCAGGCGAGCCTGGGTGCGATCTATCCCGCACTGGCCAAACTGACCGCCTCCGGTGAGATCGAGACGATCGACAATGTGAATGCCTCGCTCGAGAAACGGGTTTTTCGGATCACCGAATCCGGCCGGGCCAAGCTGCGCGATCATCTCTCGTCTCTATCAGGACAGGAAACTGTGCGCTCCCCATTCATGGCAGGATTGTTTTTTGCCCATCTGATGGACATGGACGACGTCCACAGGCTCATGGATGAGCGGGTGGCCGAGCTTCGGGGCGAACAGCGCCGTCTCAGGTCGCTTCCCATGACCGAAATGACCGAGGGTCAGCGCTTCACCATCCGCTACGCCCTGGCCACCACGGCCGCAGGCATCGCCTTTATGGAGCGCGAGGGCCGGGCGATCATCACCGCGATCGACCGGGAACGGGACTCTCTCTAGTATATTGATTTACTTGAGAGTAGTTTCGCCCGTCACTCGGTCAGATCGTCGAAAAACTCTTTCACCTTGTCGAAGAAACCCTGGCTTTGCGGGTTGGTCTGGTCGCCGCCCTCGCGCCGGAACTCCTCCAGCAACTCGCGCTGCTTCTTGGTGAGATTCATCGGAGTCTCGACCGCGATCTCCACATACATGTCGCCGCGGGCCGGACTGCGGAGCACCGACATACCCTTGCCCTTCAGGCGGAACTGCCGGCCGGTCTGAGAGCCTTCGGGGACCGCCACACGCGCCCGTCCGCCCTCGATCGTCGGCACCTCGATCTGCCCGCCGAGTGAGGCTGTCGCCATCGGCACCGGAACCCGACAATGGATATCGGCCCCTTCCCGATTGAAGATCGGGTGGGGATGGATCGTTATGAACAGGTAAAGATCTCCGGGAGGCGCGCCGCGCATGCCGGCCTCGCCTTCGCCGGCCAGCCGGATCCGCGTGCCTTCCTCGACACCGGGCGGAATGTTGACCGAAAGGGTCTTCTCCTTGCGCTGGCGGCCCGCGCCCTGGCAGGTCCGGCAAGGATTCTCGATCACCTGACCGGCGCCGCCGCAGGACGGGCAGGTCCGCTCAATCGTGAAAAAACCCTGCTGCGCCCGGATCTTACCGCGACCCTGACAGCTCGGGCAGGAGATCGGCTTGGAGCCGCCCTCGGCGCCACTCCCTTTGCAGCTCTCGCACGACACCGAAGTCGGCACCCGAATTTCGGTCTGGTTGCCCTTGAACGCCTCTTCGAGGGAGATCCCCATATTGTAGCGCAGATCCGAGCCGCGCCCCTGCGCGCCGCGTCGACCGCCGCCCATGAAATCGCCGAACATCTCCTCGAAGATATCCGCGAACCCGCCGCCACCGCCGGCAAAACCCTCGAAGCCGCCGGCACCGCCGCCGCCACCATTTTCGAACGCCGCATGTCCGAACCGGTCGTAGGCCGCCCGCTTCTGATCGTCCTTCAGGACGTCATAGGCCTCGTTCAGTTCCTTGAACTTTAACTCCGCCTCCGCGTCGCCCGGATTGCGATCCGGATGATGCTGCATCGCCAGCTTGCGATAGGCTTTCTTGAGATCGTCCTTCGAGGCGCCCTTGGAGACACCGAGGATCTCGTAATAATCAGTCTTGGCCATGGCCGCTCACCCCCTGATCGTCCCGCCGGAATGTATCGCCAGATCCATCTGTGACATTCCTATCTGTTTCGCCCCCGGAACAGAACCGCCGGCCCGCTCCCCAAGCCCCCCGTGTAGGTGCGGAGCAAAGGAAACGAGCCGGCAAGTATCATTGTCGGTAGACGCCACCCGATCAGGCGGACTTGTTGCGGTCCTGATCGTCGACTTCCTCGAAATCGGCGTCAACCACATCGTCGGACTTGGCCTCGCCACCGGCATCGCCGCCGGCACCGCCATCGGCACCGCCATCAGGACCGGCGGCTTCGCCGGCTTCCTGCTGTGCCTTGTACATGGCCTCGCCCAGCTTCATCGACGTTTTCTGGAGCGCTTCCATCTTGGCCTTGATGGCGTCGACATCGTCGCCTTCCATCGCGGCCTTGAGGGCCTCGAGATCGGCCTCGATCGCGGCCTTATCTTCGGCCGTGATCTTGTCGCCGAACTCGGCCAACGTCTTCTCGGCGGCGTGAACCGTGCCGTCCGCCTGGTTCTTGACGTCGACCACCTCGCGCCGCTTCTTGTCCGTCTCGGCGTTCTCTTCGGCGTCCTTCACCATCTGCTCGATATCGGCATCGGACAGGCCACCGGAAGCTTGGATGCGGATCTGCTGCTCCTTGTTGGTCGCCTTATCCTTGGCCGAAACGTTGACGATACCGTTGGCGTCGATGTCGAAGGTGACCTCGACCTGCGGCACGCCGCGCGGTGCCGGCGGAATGCCGACCAGATCGAACTGACCCAGCAACTTGTTGTCGGCCGCCATCTCGCGCTCACCCTGGAACACCCGGATGGTCACGGCGGTCTGGCTGTCCTCGGCGGTCGAGAACACCTGGCTCTTCTTGGTCGGGATCGTGGTGTTCCGCTCGATCAGACGGGTGAACACGCCACCCAGCGTCTCGATGCCCAGCGACAACGGCGTCACGTCGAGCAGCAGAACGTCCTTGACCTCACCCTTCAGCACGCCGGCCTGGATCGCCGCGCCCGAGGCAACCACCTCGTCCGGGTTCACGCCCCGATGCGGCTCCTTGCCGAAGAAGGTCTTCACGGTCTCAAGGACCTTGGGCATGCGGGTCATACCGCCGACCATGATCACTTCGTCGATCTCGCCCGCCGTCAGGCCGGCATCCTTAAGAGCCGCCTTGCAGGGCTCGACCGTCCGCTTCAGAAGATCTTCGACCAGCGCTTCCAGCTTGGACCGGCTGAGCTTGATGTTCAGATGCTTCGGGCCGGAGGCGTCGGCAGTGATGAACGGCAGGTTCACCTCGGTCTGGGTCGAGGACGAGAGCTCGATCTTCGCCTTCTCGGCAGCTTCCTTCAGCCGCTGCAGAGCCAGCTTGTCCTTGCGCAGGTCGATGCCGTTCTCTTTTTTGAACTCGTCGGCAAGATAGTCGATGATCCGCTGGTCGAAATCCTCACCGCCGAGGAAGGTGTCACCGTTGGTGGACTTCACCTCGAACACGCCGTCGCCGATCTCCAGGATCGAGACGTCGAAGGTACCACCGCCCAAGTCGTAGACGGCGATCGTGCCGTTTTCCTTCTTGTCGAGGCCATAGGCCAGAGCAGCGGCCGTCGGCTCGTTGATGATCCGCAAGACCTCAAGACCGGCGATCTTGCCGGCGTCCTTGGTCGCCTGACGCTGGGAATCGTTGAAGTAGGCCGGAACGGTGATGACCGCCTGGCTCACGGTCTCGCCCAGATAGGCTTCCGCGTCTTCCTTCAGCTTCTTCAGCACCATCGCGGAGATCTGCGACGGGCTCATCTTCTCGCCGTTGATCTCGACCCAGGCGTCACCGTTATCACCCGGGACAACCTTGTAAGGGACCAGATCGTTGAACTTCTTCGAGATCGCATCATCCGCGCGGCGGCCGATCAGGCGCTTGATCGCGAACAGGGTCTTTTCCGGATTGGTCACGGCCTGACGCTTGGCGGCCTGGCCGACAAGACGCTCGTCACCATCGGCGAACGCGATCATCGACGGCGTGGTCCGCGCGCCTTCCGCGTTCTCGATAATTTTGGGGGTGCCGCCGTCCATAACGGCGACGCAGGAATTGGTCGTCCCGAGATCGATACCGATCACTTTAGCCATGCGAAAGTCCTCCTAGCTGGCAAACGAGACCGGCCCCGTCAGGCACCCGTCTCATCCCCGTGGTAAATTGTCTGGCTCGTATATAGGGGCCGTAGGCGCGGACGCAAGCCGG
>CALAHL010000801.1 GCA_937891725.1 uncultured Rhodospirillaceae bacterium
GTTCATGGTGTTCATGATGGCCTCCGTCGGCCTACCGGGCACGTCCGGTTTCGTGGGTGAGATCCTGATCCTGGTCGGTGCATTCCAGGCCAGCACGTGGCTGGCAGCTTTGACCGCAACGGGCCTGATTCTTGGCGCTGCCTACATGTTGTACCTCTATCGCCGGGTAATCTTCGGGGCGCTTGAGAAGGACAGCCTGAAAGCCCTGGTGGATTTGAACCGACGGGAAATTGCGATCTTCACGCCGCTGCTGGTCTTGGTGTTCTGGATGGGGATCTATCCGTCCACCTTCCTCGACCTGATCGCGGTGTCGGTCGATAACCTGATCACCAACTACACGGTGGCGTTGGGTGAGGCCGTCGGCCCCGCTCTTGCCGCCAAATGAGTTGGGGGGACATACGGATATGAATGCGGTGACCAGCCTTCCCGTGATGTTGCCGGCCTCGGCCGAGATCTTTCTGGCAATCGCCGGAATGGTCCTGCTGATGATCGGCGTGTTCCGGGGCGAGAGCAGCCTGAGATTCCTGTCATACGCGACGATCGCGACCTTCGCGGTCACGGCCATCCTGGTCGTCACCCAGGGCGGCGGCGGAGAGGCATTCTACGGCCTGTTTGTGTCGGAGGGCTTCGCGCAGTTCGCCAAGATCCTGATCCTGATCGGTTCGGCCTTCGCGGTGCTGCTGTCGCGGGATTATCTGGTGCGGGAGCAGGCTGGTCGGTTCGAATTTCCGATCCTGATCCTGTTCGCCACGCTCGGCATGATGATGATGGTGTCGGCCAACGATCTGATGTCGCTGTACATGTCGCTGGAGCTGCAGAGCCTGGCGCTTTATGTGATGGCTTCGATCCGGCGTGACACGTTGAAGGCGACCGAAGCGGGCTTGAAATACTTCGTTCTGGGTGCGCTCAGCTCGGGCATGCTGCTCTACGGTTGCTCGATGATCTACGGCTTCGCCGGTACCACCAGTTTCACGGGTCTGGCGGCTGTGTTCGCGGCTCAGACGGATGCGGTACCCTTGGGCCTAGTGATCGGGATCGTGTTCCTGATTGCCGGGCTTGCCTTCAAGGTCTCTGCGGTTCCGTTCCACATGTGGACGCCGGACGT
>CALAHL010000802.1 GCA_937891725.1 uncultured Rhodospirillaceae bacterium
CGAGAGCGCCTACCATCCCTGCGGCACCGCCCGCATGGGGCGGGCCGACGATCCGATGGCGGTGGTCGATCCGGAGTGCCGGGTGATCGGGGTCGAGGGGCTGCGGCTGGCGGACAGTTCGATCTTCCCCCGCATCCCCAACGGCAACCTGAACGGCCCCTCGATCATGGTCGGGGAGAAGGCAGCAGATCACATCCTGGGCCGCCGGCCGCTGGCGGCATCGAACCTACGGCCATGGATTAATCCGAACTGGCAAACCTCTGACAGATAGAGATTTTATGGAAACGCAACCCATCGCCTCGCACTTCATCTCCGGCGCCTATGTCGAGGATCCCGAGGGCCAGGGATTTGAGAGCACCTCTCCGGCCACCGGTGCCGTGATCGCCCGCCTCACCGCGGCAGGTGCCACGACGGTCGACAAGGCGGTCGCTGCGGCCCGCGCCGCTCAACCCGGCTGGGCCGCCACCTCGCCCGCCGAGCGCGGCAGAATCCTACGCCGGGCCGCCGATCTGATCCGTGCCCGCAACCGGGAGCTTTCGGAGCTGGAGACAATGGACACCGGCAAGCCGCTGCAGGAGACCCTGGTGGCCGATGCCGCGTCGGGCGCGGATTGTCTGGAGTATTTCGGCGCGCTGGCAGCCGGCCTGACCGGTGAGCACATCGATCTGGGCGGCGGGCCTGGGGGATCCTTCGCCTATACCAGGCGGGAACCGCTGGGGGTCTGTGTCGGGATCGGGGCGTGGAACTATCCGATCCAGGTTGCCTGCTGGAAGGCCGCACCGGCGCTCGCCTGCGGCAATGCGATGGTGTTCAAGCCGTCGGAGACCACACCGCTGACCACCCTCAAGCTTGCCGAGATCCTGATCGAAGCGGGCCTTCCGAAGGGCGTCTTCAATGTCGTCCAGGGGGCTGGTGCGACCGGCGCCCTGCTCTCCGGCCATCCGGACGTCGACAAGGTCTCGGTCACGGGGTCCGTGCCGACCGGTCGCAAGGTGATGGCTTCGGCCGCGGAGGGCCTCAAGCATGTCACCCTGGAACTGGGCGGCAAGTCGCCGATCCTCGTGTTCGCGGATGCCGATATCGAGAATGCTATCGGTGGCGCGATGCTGGGAAACTTCTATTCCTCGGGCCAGATCTGCTCGAACGGCACCCGCGTGTTCGTCCACCGATCGATCAAAGACCGGTTCCTGGAGCGTCTGAAACAGCGGACGGAGACGATCATGCTGGGCGACCCGATGGACGAGACGACTCAGATGGGTCCGATCGTCACCCGCGCGCAATACGACAAGGTGCTCGGATACATCGAGGCTGGAAAATCCGAGGGCGCCCGCCTGGTCACGGGCGGCAGCGCACACTGGGACGGATTGTTCGTGCAGCCGACCGTATTCGCCGACGTGACCGACGACATGACGATCGCCCGGGAGGAGATCTTCGGGCCGGTCATGTGCGTGCTGGATTTCGAGGAGGAGGACGAGGTCGTCGCCCGGGCCAACGGCACCCAGTTCGGGCTGGCCGCCGGTGTCTTCACCAAGGATCTGTCACGCGGGCACCGGGTGGTCGGACGTCTGGAAGCCGGCACCTGCTGGATCAATGCCTACAATCTGACCCCGATCGAAATGCCGTTCGGCGGCGTGAAGAACTCCGGTATCGGCCGTGAGAACGGTCACGCCGCGATCGAGCAC
>CALAHL010000803.1 GCA_937891725.1 uncultured Rhodospirillaceae bacterium
CATGGCGGTGTGCTCGATCGGGTCGACGCGCAAATGGCCGTGATCCCGGTGGTCGCCCTGTCGGTTCTGTTGTCCGGCGGGAGTGTGCTGACATGGTGACCTGGTCCGAGCCGCGCACCGTGAGCATCCTGGGATCCACCGGATCGGTCGGGACCAGCACCGTCGATCTGCTTTTGCGTCATCCGGGGCGGTTTCGGGTGGTCGCCCTCGCGGCAGGCCGGAACGCGAAACTCCTGGCCGAACAAGCGATCGCACTGGACGCCGAGATGGTGGCGCTCGACGATCCTGAGGAATTGCCGGAGTTGCGCGCCGCGCTTGCCGGCCGGCCGACGGAAATCCTGTCGGGGCCCGGCGCGGTGCTGGAAGCCGCCCGCAGGCCGGCCGACTGGACCATGGCGTCGATCGTGGGTGCTGCCGGTCTGAAGCCGACGCTGGAAGCGGTTCGCCGGGGTCAGATCGTGGCCTTGGCGAATAAGGAAGCCCTGGTCTGTGCCGGACATCTGTTCATGGCCGAGGCCCAGGCGGCCGGTGCGACCATTCTGCCGGTGGACAGCGAGCACAACGCGATCTTTCAGGTGTTCGATGATCAGCGGCGCGCGGGGATCGACAAGATTATCCTGACCGCCTCCGGGGGGCCGTTCCGGACCCTGAGCCGACAGCAGATGTCGACCAAGACCCCGGAGGAGGCTGCAGCTCATCCCAATTGGTCGATGGGTCTGAAGATTTCGATCGACAGCGCCAGCATGTTCAACAAGGGCCTCGAGATGATCGAGGCGGCGCATCTGTTCAGGATGACCGAGGATCGGATCCAGGTCCTGGTGCATCCGCAATCGGTGGTCCACAGTCTGGTGAGCTATATCGACGGCTCTGTGTTGGCCCAGCTTGGCGTGCCCGACATGCGCACTCCGATCGCCCATACCTTGGCGTGGCCGGAGCGGATGCCATCTCCGACCGAGCGTTTGGATCTCAGCACCTGGGGGCAACTGACGTTCGAGGCGCCGGATGAAGAGCGATTCCCCGCCCTCCGACTTGCGCGCGCTGCTCTGGCGGCTGGGGAGGCGGCGCCACCGGTGCTGAATGCGGCGAACGAAGTTGCCGTCGCCGCCTTTGTCGAACGGCGGATCGGATTCTGCGATATTCCGTCCATTGTCGAGAGCACGATCGACAGGTTGGTTGGCGAACGGGTGCCGAGCCTGGATGACGTCTTCGCTATCGATGAGCGCGCACGGCGACTTGCGGGCGAAGCTGTGCGGGCCGTCGCGTAGAACGTCTGCCGAACGTTGATGCCCTAAAACCGCCTTGCTTGCCGCAGAGTCTACACCAGATTGATTGTCCGTGGGCCGTCGCCGGTTTAGTGTCGGTCTCGATTTCGCGGACGGGACAGTTTGATAACGCGACCAATGGAGTGCCGGGCGCAATGGATATGCTGACGACCTACATTCTGCCGTTCCTGGCGATTTTGACGATTTTGGTCTTCGTCCATGAGATGGGGCATTACCTGATCGCGCGGCGTGCCGGCGTGCGGGTTGAGACCTTCTCGATCGGCTTTGGGCCTGAATTGGTGCACTGGACCGACCGGGTTGGGACGCGCTGGCGGATTGCCCTGGTGCCTTTGGGTGGCTACGTCAAAATGTTCGGCGATAGCGACCCGACCAGTGCCGGCGCGGCGGATGATGGCGAGATGACGGACGAGGAGAAGGCGGTCTCGTTCCATCACAAATCCCTGGGCGCGCGGTCCGCGGTTGTGGCCGCCGGGCCGATCGCCAATTTCTTGTTCGCGATTGTGATCCTGGCGCTGCTGTACGGAATATCCGGTCGCCCATACGCGCCGGCGGTGGTCGACGAGGTGGTGCCCGACTCCGCCGCTTCGGCCGCGGACCTTCAGGCGGGGGACAAGTTTCTCTCCGTGGACGGAACGACCGTCACTGAATTCGGCGACCTGCGCGGCTATGTTTTCGAGCGTCCGGGGCAGCCCATCCTGGCCGAGATCGAGCGAGACGGACAGGTCCTGGAGATCACTCTCACACCGACCTCGCGCACCGAGGTGGATCGGTTTGGCATCGAGCGGACCTTTGGTCAGTTGGGTGTCCGCAGCTCCAGCATGTCGCGGGAATATCCGGGTCCGGTGAAGGCGGTGGGCCTTGCGGTCGCCGAGTCCTGGTCGATCGCCAAGCAGACGATTGTGGGGATCGGCGAAATGATCGCCGGTGTTCGTGGAACGGAGGATTTGGGTGGGCCGCTTCGGATCGCTCAGATGTCCGGTGAAGTGGCGCAAATGGGAATCGCCACAACGATCTGGTTCGTGGCGGCGCTGTCGGTGACTTTGGGTGTGGTGAATTTGTTCCCGGTTCCGATCCTGGACGGGGGGCATCTGTTCTTCTACGCCCTGGAATGGGTCCGGGGCCGTCCTTTGGGCGAAAAGGTTCAGGAAGCGGCGGCATATGCGGGGCTTGCCCTGGTGGTTTCACTTATGCTGTTCGTCACCTGGAACGACCTGATTCAGCTCAAGGTGATTGAGTTCTTTGGCTCGCTGGTCGGCTGACGACATCGGTTGAACGGTCCGCTAAATCCAAGCCGTTTGATCAATATCTTAAGTTCGATGTCGGGTGGGGTTTGCCCGGGTGGAACGGGGCGCTATAGTCCGCGTCCGACCCCGGGTGGGGGCAGTTCATCTTCCGCAGAGGTTTCTCCTTGCCGGCAGTATTCACGCGCGGATTTGCGATCCTGACGATTGGGGCGATAGGCCTCCTTGTCGGGGAGAGTCTTCTGGTTGGCTTGCCGACTCAGAATGTCGCTGTCGCGCAGACCAGCGGATACGACATCGTCTCCGAGATCGTGGTCGAGGGGACCCAGCGGATCGATCCGGCGACGGTTCGCTCCAACATGTCGGTGCGCGCCGGCCAGAGCCTTACGCCCGAACAGCTCGACCAATCTCTCAAGGCGCTGTTCGCCACCGGCTTGTTCGCCGATGTGACGATCCGGCGACAAGGTGACCAACTTGTGGTCACCGTGGTCGAGAACCCGGTGATCAACCGGATCGCGTTCGAGGGAAACCGGCGGATCGAGGATACCGAACTTACCAATGAGATCGAACTGAAGCCGCGTCGGGTGTTCACCCGGACCCGGGTTCAGCAGGATGTCCAACGGATCATGGACATTTATCGGCGCTCCGGGCGGTATTCCGTCACCGTCGAGCCGAAGATCATCCAGCAGCCGCAGAACCGGGTTGATCTGATCTTCGAGATTGACGAGGGCGCCTTGACCCCG
>CALAHL010000804.1 GCA_937891725.1 uncultured Rhodospirillaceae bacterium
CCTACGGTCTCGGGGTCGACCGCATCGCCCCGATGCTTTGGGATGCGGGATGCCGTTTTTTCTTCACCGCCACCCTGCCGGAAGCGATCCAGGTCCGCGCCCTGCTGCCGCATGCAGGCATAAGCGTGTTGAACGGGTTGGTCCCAGGCTGCGAGCCGCTATTCACCGAGCACGAGATCGCCCCCGCACTCGGGAGCCTTGAGCAGGTGGCCCATTGGAAGGCGCATGGTGTCCGGATCGGTAAAGCGCTCCCTGCCCTGCTCCATGTCGACACCGGCATGAGCCGGACCGGACTTGATGCCGGAGAATGGCAAACGGTTCTGGCCACACCGGATCTCCTGGATGGTGTGGACTGGCTGTATCTGATGTCTCACCTGTCCTGTTCGGACGAGCCTGAAAGTCCTGAAAATCCACGTCAGTTGGAAGCCTTTCAGACAATCCGCCAGAACTGCCCAAAGCCGATGAAATTCAGTCTCGCAAATTCGGCCGCCTGCCTGTTCGACAGCGGCTATCATTTCGACATCGCACGACCGGGAATCGGCCTTTACGGGGGCAACCCGCGCGCCGACCGACAGAATCCACACACCTGTCCGATCCGGCTTGAAGGCAGGATACTCCAGACCCGCACGATCGCCGCCGGCACTCCGGTCAGCTACGGCGCGACATGGCGGGCGAAACGGGAAACGAGGATTGCGACCCTCGGCGCCGGCTATGCCGACGGCTATCTCCGCTCTCTGTCCGATCGCGGCCGTGTGGCGTTTGGGGACCAGATCTGCCCGATCATCGGCCGGGTCACCATGGATACGATCATGGCGGACGTAACCGATCTGCCGCCCGAACACACACAACCCGGCATGTACGCAGAGCTGTTGGGGCCGACCATTACGCCCGATGACACGGCGGTGGCCGCGGGCACCATCAGCTACGAACTGTTGACCAGCCTCGGCGCGCGGTATGCCCGCCACTACATCGACACGGGATCGCCGACCGCATGAACCCTCTTGCTAAGATCGGTGCCACCTTCCTGGCGTTTCTCGCCGCGACGGGGCGGTTGGTTGCCTTCGCAGGTGCCGTGGTGGGTCAGGCCCTGACGCCGACCTACTATCCCCGTCATATTCTCAAGCAGTTCATCGAGATTGGATATTATTCCCTGCCGGTGGTGGGCCTGACGACCCTGTTCTCGGGAATGGTCCTGGCGTTGCAGAGCTACACCGGCTTCGCCCGGTTCTCCGCCGAAGGTGCTGTGGCCACGGTGGTGG
>CALAHL010000805.1 GCA_937891725.1 uncultured Rhodospirillaceae bacterium
CTCGCAGGGCGGCGAGGGCTGGGGGGCTGGGAAGCTGCTTCCGAAAGGATAGCCGCAACCAGGAGCCGCTATCGCCCTTCGACAGGCTCCGGGCGATAACATTCGTCATGCTTTACCCTTCAATCACCACGAAGGTCCGCACCTCGATGCTCTCGCGCGGCGCGGCGTTCGGGTCCTGGTCGGGCAGGGTAAAGGCTCCGTGCGGGGTGAATTTGCTGCGGCCGTCGTTCAGGCTGTCCCAGCCCTTGATCAGCAGCACCTCGTTCCGGGTCATCTCGGGCGCCCAGTACCAGCGCTGCGCCGGATTGTGGGCGACCTGATAGATCTCGCCGACCCGACCGGGGAACACCTGATCGGTGGCCAGAAGATCATCGGGCGAGACGGTGGTGGCGTCGGCGAGGGCCAGGGGCGCGCGCCGCACCGGGCCGGTGATCGGACGCCAGACATTCACCTGAAGGATCCGGCCGCCGGTGGAGAGGATGCGGTCGACCTCCTCTCGACCGAGCGCGTCGGCCGCACGGACCGGGCCGGAGCCCTCGGTATAGTCCACGTGCACCCGTCCGGCGGGGCCGCGGCTGCCGTCCTTGTTCGGGGCGCCCGTGCCGCTATCCGAACGGCGGGTGTGGTCGAAGATGCCGACCCGGCTGGCGCCGAATGCCTCGGTCAACATCTCGCTGATTTCGGCGTAGTAGGTGCCGAGTACAGCATCTTCGTCATAGAGATCGGCGACCTGGGTTGGGTGTACCGCGAGCTTGAAGCCTTCGCGGTCCAGATCGAACCCGGCGGTTACCGGTCGCATGTCGTGGATCGGGACCTCGATATCGTCGACGGTGAAGAATAGTTTGGGATCACCGCCGGTGAGCGCGGCGCTGTGCAGCACCGGCTTTTCGTCCTGCGGCCGGGTGAAACCCAAACGGGCCAGGATCGGCGCGGTGCTCTTGGCGTTTGATGTCTGAGGTGTATGCGGAGCGAGCTGGTTCATGGATATCTCCGTTCTTGTTCGTCATATATATTGGCAATAACTTATAGATTAATGCCTATTTGAGCATTAATATCGATCCGCTTGGGCAAGATGCGAGAGCGGACTAGCTTGTGGTCAGAGGGTTCGATTTGGGAGAGGACGGATGATGCGGCGGCGCACGATTCTGAAAGGGCTTGCGGCGGGGGCTGGTGGCATCGTTGCTGGAGGGCCGGCGGGCGCATTCACCACGCCGGAGCTGTCGGGGGCGGACCGGTTGTTCCCGGTCGAAGCCTCGGGCGGCATGGTGGTCAGTCGGGAGGCCGAGGCGACGCGGGTTGGAGTGGCGGTGCTGGAGACCGGTGGCAACGCGGTCGATGCGGCTGTGGCCATGGCTTTCGCACTGGCCGTCACGCTGCCGCAGGCCGGAAATCTCGGCGGTGGCGGCTTCGCCCTTGTGCATGACGTCCAAAACGGCAGCAACCACGCGCTCGATTTTCGGGAAATGGCCCCAAGCGGCGCGCATCGGAATCTGTTCCTGGGTAGCGACGGCGAGGTCGACCAAACACGGGCCAGGTATTCCCACCGCTCAGTCGGGGTGCCAGGGTCGGTAGCGGGGTACCTTGAGGCTCTGGAGCGCTGGGGCACCCTGTCGCGGTCGGAGGTGATGGCGCCGGCCATCAAGCTGGCCGAGGAGGGAGTGCCGGTCAGCCGAACCCTCCATCGCAATCTGGCCTCCCGGATCGAGCGGCTGACGAAATGGCCTGCCACCCGCGCGATTATTGCGCGACCGGACGGCTCGGCACTCCAGCCGGGAGACCTGCTCCGACAGACCGATCTGGCCGAAAGCCTCCGCCTGATCGCCGCTCAGGGTGCGGACGCATTTTATCGTGGGCCGATTGGGGAGAAGTTGGCCGCGGACATGCAGCGCCATGACGGGCTGGTCGGGATGGCCGATCTGGAGGCCTACCGCACCGTCCTCCGCAAACCGGTCACAGGCAATTATCGGGGGCTAGATGTGCTGTCGATGCCGCCGCCCAGCTCCGGTGGGGCGCATCTGGTGCAGATGCTGAACATCCTGGAAGGCTGGGATCTGGCGGATCTGGGGGCGGGATCGGCGGCAATCCTGCATTGGGTCGCGGAGGCGATGCGCCGGGCCTATGCCGATCGGGCGACCCATCTGGGCGATCCGGATTTCTGGGATGTGCCGCTCGACTGGCTCACCTCGAAAGCCTATGGCGACGAATTGCGAGGTGGGATCGACCTCTATCGGGCGTCCCGCTCCGCTGACATTCGCCCCGGCACCCCGGCGCCGGTCGAAAGCCGAGACACCACCCATCTTTCGGTTATGGACGCGAACGGCAATGCGGTCTCGATGACCACCACGCTGAATTTCGGATTCGGTACTGGAATCGTGGCGGATGGGACTGGCATTTTTCTGAACAACGAGATGGATGATTTCAGTGCCAAACCGGGCACGCCGAACGCCTATGGGCTGGTCGGCGGAGAGGCGAACGCGATTGAACCGGCGAAACGGCCGCTGTCCTCGATGACTCCGACGCTGCTCATGGTGGACGGGCGCGCGATTGGTGCCTTGGGGAGCCCGGGCGGCAGCCGGATCATCACAACGGTGCTGCAGGTGATCCTCAATGTGATCGACCACGGTATGAATCTGGCGGAGGCGACGGCCGCGCCACGCATTCATCATCAATGGCTGCCCGATGTTTTACAGGTCGAGGCTGGGATCTCACCCGATACCGTCGATCTGCTGCGGGCGATCGGCCATAAGGTCGAGGTCGGTCGCGCGTTCGGCGCCGCTCAGTCGGTGCTGCGTGCGGGGGACGGCTTCAGAGGGGTGACGGACACAAGACGTCCCGGCGGCCTCGCGGATGGACCCGGTCGCGTCTAAAGAGAGAGGGAGGGCGTCCTTAGTCGGCCAGATTGGTATGGTCGTTCAGGAAATCCTCAAGATCCTTGACCGCGATCCGCCACTCCTTGCCGAGCTTGATGGCACGGATCCGGCGCTCCCGAATCCAAGAGCGGACCGTCGCTTCTTGCACCTGCAGCACGTTTGCCGCGTCGTGCACCGTCATGAGAGGGCGACTGAGCATCTGGACCTTCTATCTCACAATTTCCTTATGGTCTTTCCATTAAACCAATAAGTTACGTCTATTATAGGGATGCTTCGCAGCGCTTCAAGGTGGAAGATTTTCAAGTCGATTTCGGGAGATGCACCCGAATTCTACATCGTTCGCTCGGCGCGTTCTCGCAGTCGCAGCGTAATTGCGGCGGCCAGTTTGCCTGCTTCGGTCGCCATGGCCTTGATAAAGCTGTGATCCATGTGGGTGGCGCTGGCGAGGACGCGGTCGGATATGGTCCTCCCGCCGCCTGTTGTATCCGCCGACTTGGTGGTGTCCAAAGCTGCCGAAAGAAGTGCGTGATATTCGGCTTCAACGAACATGAGTCGGGTCGGATTCGCGGCGAGCCAACGGGGCGACAGCACACGGACGGCTTCAACGGAGGGGTCTTCCAGGATGAATCGTTTCGTGGTGTTGCCCTCGGTGTCGGGCCCGGTCCGCGATATCAGCTCGACCGCGATCCAGGCGAACCACCACCGCCAGGGATCGGCGCGCATCACGCCATCATCGTATACGTCCTGCATGAAATGGAGCGTGGTCATGGGCGACTCGGGCTTCATCCTCACGACCTGTGGCGGCAGGGCGGACACCGCCAAAACCCGGAAGGCCTTATCGAACTTGCCGGGTTTGCCAGTCTTCGGCGGCAACAGTCCGGCTCGAATCTGAAGGGTTTCCGCATCTTCCACCAGGAACCAATGCCGCAAGGCCATCGCCATTCCCCGGATCTGATCGTCGAGCTCGATCCGTATCGGCGTTATGGGATCTTTAAGCGTTGGGCGACTCATGACCTCTACCGATATGTGAATATATATTTGATTTTCTTGATACACGCCCGTGCTGCGGTACGGCAACCTGCGTTAAGCTTGCCTAAGCCTACGACTGTCGATAGATTTCAGCCACCGTTTGGGAGAGCGGTCTGAAGGTTTGTTAATCTGTCTATGGCCACTGGGTCATGATGACGATTTGGTCGGGGGTCCGTGTAAGGCCATGAAATGATCGAGCGGCAGGGCGTTTCCGCTGCGGTAGGTCATTTTGCCGAGTTTTGTTAGGATGGCGAGGAGCTTGAGTCGCCGTTCAAGATCGGGGTTACGACAGCACCGAGATTGAAGACCATCAATGGAAGTGCCTGAAGGCGCAGAAATTTGGGGACTGTTAGCATGAGCGATGAAGAGATCGGCTTTGCGGAGCGCACAAAACTCGCGATCGTCAAGGTGCTTCCGGAACGTCAGATCATCATCCGCACAGAAGGCGAGACGAGCTATTTGACCTTGTCGACACGCCTCCAAGCCGCCCTCGTCGTCAGTTGGATCGCTGTGACCGGGTGGACCGGATTCGCAACCATTGGCTACGGGATGCAACATTCCCTGATCGCCGAGAAGAACGAGTCGATCGCGAGTTCGCGGGTTGCCTACCGGGAATTGCTCGACCAGGTCTCGGACTACCAGCTGTCGGTGGTTGGCATCACCCGTGATCTGAAAGAGACCGAGGCGCATCTGCGCCGGCTGTTCAGCCAGAACGAAGCCTTGCGGGAAGATCTTTCAACGACCGAGGTCGCGCTGCGCAGTTCGGAAGCGGAGCGCCAGCGGATCGCCGTGGCGCGACAGGGCCTGGGCGGACAGATCGAGATGCTGGGCGAAGAGCTCGGTCGGATGAGCAGCAAAAACGATGCGCTCGAAGCTCATATCGGCACGCTCCGCGCGCATCTGGAGATGGTGGAAGCCGAGAAGGCGGAAATCGCGGCGGAACGGGCGGCCCTGGACGACCGGCTTTGGGGGCTGCACAATTCGCTGGAGTCCTCCTCCACGAAGATCGCCACCCTTGAAGACAACGTTCGGGCCCTGAAGAGCGATCTGAGGTCGGTGATTCTTGAGCGCAGTGCGATTGCGGCCGACAATGATGGGCTTCGCGGTCAGGTGGTCCGCTTGGTGGATCAGATCACGATCCTGAAGGACACCCATAGGGACGAATTGCGGAAGATCGCCGAACGGACCCTGGAGCAGATTGTCACCGTCGAAGAGGTGATCAAGAACACCGGCTTGAATGTGGACGAATTGGCGCCGCTGCCGGACGATCAGCTGATGGGGCAGGGCGGTCCCTTCGTGCCGTACCATCCGGATATGGATGTCGATACCGATAGTGACGGATTGCGGGTTTCCCTCGATCGTCGGATCGACCGCTGGAAACAGTTGAATGAGGTTTTCAGGGCGCTGCCTCTGGCCGCACCGATGAAGGATTATCGCATGACCAGCCGCTATGGCCGGCGCAAGGATCCGTTCAACAACCGGTGGGCCATGCACAGCGGCCTGGATTTCTCGGCACCCTATCGGTCGCCGATCCTGGCACCGGGCCCGGGGACCGTAAGGTTTGCGAACTGGAAGAGCCGTTACGGACGGGTGGTCGAAATCGACCACGGTTTTGGGGTGATGACGCGCTTCGCCCACATGGCTAAGATCACGGTCAAGCAAGGGGATGTTGTCGAGGTTGGGGATCAGGTCGGCCAGCTCGGATCGAGCGGCCGCAGCACTGGTCCACACCTTCATTACGAGATCCATTACAAAGGCAAGACGGTTAATCCGTTGAAATTCGTGAGGGCCGGCAAAGATGTTCAACAGTAAGCCAAAAGGCGCTGCGCGCCCTGAAACAGCTGCGGCTGCCACCAAGCCGGCAGCGCCGTCGATCATCAGCTCCGATCTCTCGATCAACGGCAATCTCAACAGCGACGGTGACATTCAGGTCGACGGAACCGTCGAAGGCGATATCGTTTCGAATAAACTGACGATCAGCAGTACGGCTGTGGTGCGTGGCGCGATCGAGGCGGAGACGGTAGTGATTGCGGGCGCTGTAACCGGCCAGATCAAGGCCCGACACGTCACCTTGATCAAGACGGCCCGGGTGATCGCCGATGTGATCCAGGAGCGGCTGTCTATCGAACCCGGAGCCTTCTTCGAAGGCAATTGCCGCCACTTCCCCGCCCAGGAAGAGAAGAAGACGCAAGCCAAGATCGAGGCGCTCAAGCCGCATGCTTTGGGTGACGACGACAAGCGTACCGCGTCCGGCGACGGTGCTGCGGCCGCAGCAGCCACCTAGATCGGCGAGTGGCCTGTCGCCCTGGTCTCCTGAAGCGGGTTAACGCCTAATCCCCCACTGCCGCCAGGAACCGGTCCAGCGCGTCGCGCGACGCCGGTTCCTCCAGTGTCGGCGCGTGGCCGACTCCATCAAGGGTCACAACTTGCATCGAAGGGTGCACATCCTTCATCTGCTGTAACACCCGCTCCGAGAGGATGTCCGAGGCACCCCCACGGATGGTCAGCACCGGAAGGTGTCGAAGCGATCGGAACAGCGGCCACAAATCCTCCTGGCGCTTGCCATGTGCCACCAAAGGTCGGGCGATCGAAGGATCCCAATCCACATGCAGCCGTCCGTCCGGGCCTTCCCTAAAGGTGTTCCGAGCAAAATTGAGCCAGTCAGCGTCCGTCCTCAGCGACAGGGTCGGCAGCATGCGCTGAAGCGCTGAGACCGCGTGGGGCCAGTCCGGCTGGGGGTGGTCGCGGCCAATATAGTCCGTGACATAGTCGGCACCGGCGCTCTGAACTTCCGGCCCAACGTCGTTCAGCACCACACCGGCGATCAGCGATGGCATGGCGACCCCCATCCCCATCGCCAAGAGACCACCGAGGGATGTGCCCACGACCACGACCCTGTGAAGACCGGTCGCGGTTGCAACATGCCGGATATCGTCGATCAGGCTTTCGGGGGCGTAGGCGCGCCAGTCGTGCTCCCGATCCGACTCCCCACGGCCCCGATAGTCGAGAGTGACCAGGCGGCGCGGGGCAATCCGGTTGGCAAGATGCGTGAAGTCCTTGCCGTTCCGGGCATATCCGGGGAGGGCGAGGATCGGAGGACGGGGGTCCGATGAATCGCCGTGATCCCGCACCCGCATCCGGCGGCCCTTGGCATTGCTGACCCAGATTTCCCGCATGTCGCTGCGATCCAGATCAGACCGCGCCCACGATGCCGGGCAAGCTGTCCAGGCTCGTCAGCTCGATGTCCGGATTGCCAGGCAGACGCTCTTTCGCCTGGCCGAACCGGTTGCACCAGGCGACCCGGAAGCCGAAGGCGCTCGCTGCCGCCGCGTCCCAGGCATTGGAGGACTGGAAGCTGACGGCTGCCGGGCCGGACAGACCGAGCCGGTCAATGGCGAGCTGGTAGA
>CALAHL010000806.1 GCA_937891725.1 uncultured Rhodospirillaceae bacterium
GTGCGTGGCCGACTCCATCCATGAACGCGCTGAAGCCCTTGTGACGAATCGGAGCGGGAGGATCCAGTGCCATGCAGGCGCGGGTAACGAGCTTTTGGTTGTCCGCCTCCGGGACGGATTGGATCACGGCGGCACTGCCCAGCACCTTATTTACATTCTCAAGCACCCGATCGTCACCAAGCGAGCGGCGGACCCAGTTGTCGAAGTCCTGACCGCGGACGATCTCCGGCGCAATCAACCAGTTCCGCGCCAAGGCCTCAGCGACCGTGCGCGGATTGTCGCCCGCGACCCCGCCCACCATCATCGGCCGGGCGGCCTTGTTCGGAAGCTTTGGCTGTTTCGGGGTCAGCCGCCGACCACCAAGCCAAAGCTCGATCTCACGCAGCGACCAGCGTTCACGCGGATCATCGGAGAGCATGCCGCGCAGCAACTCGACCACCGAAGCCGGAATGCGCGCACCCGCGGTCAGGACCCCGTAGGACCCCTGAGATATCTTGCGGTTGATCGCTTCGATCGGATCCATCGTCAGCCGCGGCAGTTTGCCGAGCGTCAGGAAGATCACGATCACACCCAAGGCGTAGACATCGTCTCCGACACCCCCGGCGCCGCGCGCACTGGGATCTGCCATGCCTTGTTCCAGAGGCTCGAATAAGGGGTCATTGTTCAGACCGGGTGGGGCGGTCAGGCAATCGCCGAGGATCAGGTGTTTCCGGGCCTTATCGCTGTAGAACAGATTGTTCACGCGAATGGCCCGATGGGTCACCCCACGCGCCGACATATCGCGCATGAGCGCGATCACGGGGTTGAGGAAATGCTTGATCAAGCGATCTTCGCTGTAAGGCTCGATTGTTGTTTCGGAGCCCCGCAGCATCCGGCCACCGACCGGCGTCTCATAAACGATGACCATCAGTCTGCGACGCTGCGGCCCCCAAAACACCACGCCCCATTCGACGAATCTGATCAGTCCGAGACCGGTGAAGCTGCGCATCTGTTCGACCGCTTCGAACCGCAACGGTACGTCCGGGTTGCACACATAGGCGATCATCTCCACTCCGCCTTCCTTACGTGCAACCGCCGAGAACGCCTTGGCATTCGGCAGGTCATACTCTGGAAGCGGCTTGTCCGGGTCGATCTCGACCCGTTCCTTCAGGACAACGACGTCGGCCACGAGATCCTCGCTGGCTGATACTTACTCAAAGACAGCAGGAGTCTAGCACGCCGAATCGCCCTCCCGGTAGAGCGGGTGTGTTGCACTTTGTCCGTGTCTTACGGTCGGCCGGCGAACGGGTCCTTGACCAGGATCGTGTCTTCGCGCTCCGGGCTGGTCGAAAGCAGGGCGACCGGGGCCTCGATCAGTTC
>CALAHL010000807.1 GCA_937891725.1 uncultured Rhodospirillaceae bacterium
CATGGGTGGTCTCGATCCCGCGGGCGTTTGCATCTTCCGCAGCCCCAGTCGGCTCGATCCCGTGCACCGGAAAGCCGCGCTCGGCGAAGGCGTTGAGCAGGGTGCCGTCGTTTGATCCGATATCTATGACCAGCGGCTTGTTGCTCGCGCCAAGCAACGCCTCGGTCTCGGCGGCGAGAGCCGCGAAGTTCTCGCGCAGGATCCGGGTGGTGCCGCTGCGATAGGGGTAATCGACCGGGAACAGGACCTCCGCCGGCAGCTCGACGCCCAACTGAACCAGGTGGCAGGACCCGCAGCGCAGAAGATCGAGCGGATAGGCCACCTGATCTGAACCGGGTGAGCGGGATTTCCGGACCTCGTTGACAGGCGGGATGAAGCCCATCGACAGAACCAGACTCAGATCATCGGACCCGCAGATCTGGCAGCTGGTCACGGATTTCATGAGGATGTCGGTCACGAAAGGTCCCCTTCATTCTGGGTGTGCAGATGGCGATTGTCACGGTACCAGCGTGCCACCTCGGTGACCCCGACGGAGAGCGTGCGCGTCGGCTGATAGCCGAGCGACTCAAGTTTGCCGATATCCGGACAACGTCGGTCGGTCTCGCCCACCGGCATCTCGGAGGGGATCAGTTCGACCTCGCGGTCCAGACCGGCGGCGATCCTATGGGCCAGGTCCGCGATCGTAACCTCCTCGCGGGTGCCGATATGGTAGATGCCGCTGTCCTCACCCCGTTGCATCACCAGCAGCAGGCCGTCGGTAAAGTCGTCGACATGCACGAAGGCACGTGTCTGACGGCCGTCCCCTCGGATCGGTAAAGGTACGATTTCGCCCGTCTCATGGGTCTCGGCAAGATCGGAGATCCGCATGGAAAGCTGCGGGATGACATGCTTGAAGCCCATGTCCGGGCCATAGACGTTATGCGGCCGCACGATCCGGACGGCGGCCGGTCGGTAGCCGTGGCCGTGCAGCGCCAACAGCTCCGAGATCGCCTTTGCGCCGCCGTAGCTGTAGCGGGGGTTGCGCGGGTCCGGGATCACCAGCGGCACGTCCTCCGGCGTCGGCACCAGATCGGCCCGCTGATAGACCTCCGAACTCGACATCAGCATCATCGAGGCGACACTGTGCTTCGCGCACCCGTCCAGCACCGTGAGCATCCCGCGCACGCCGACATCCATCACCAATCCGGGCTGGCTGTAAAACGTCTCGGTTCCGTTGATGAAGGCAAGATGCGCGACCGTGTCGATATCCCGGCAGGCATTGGCGACGGCTTCGGAGTCGCGGATATCCGCCTCGATCAGTTCCACCTCGGATAAGAGCTCTCCCAGCCGCCGGGGCTTACCTCTTAGATTATTGTCCAGGATCCGCACGCGGTGGCCGGCGGTGACAAGCGCACGAACCAGAGCCGCACCCAAGAAACCGGTTCCGCCGGTGACCAGCACGCGGCTGTTGTTCTGGAGCGTCATACTGGCGCCGTTCCATTGACCGGGCTGATGTGTCGTCCTAACGACATATAGTGTAAATGCTGGATCAAAATTCCCCAGAAGTGCTGGCGCAAAATTCCCCACTTT
>CALAHL010000808.1 GCA_937891725.1 uncultured Rhodospirillaceae bacterium
CGGTGAATCACAACCTGCTGATATCGCTCAAACACTTTTCGGTCAGGCTCTAAGGATGAGCGGGCCATTGGCAAGACCATTGCGCGGTTCGATGAGATCGTCGGCCGGATTGAAGACGGCGACTATCGGATTGCGGCGCGCCCCACAAAGCTGTGCGAGAACTGCGACATGCGCGCCTATTGTGACACAAAGAACTGGAATTTCAGGAAAGACGAGTGATGAGCGACGAAAAGACCACGCAGGAAAACATGGATCTGGGCACCACCACGGGCGGTGTCGACAGCGTGGAGAAGTACCAGTTCGCGCCGATCAAGGGCTATCCGATGCTGAACTGGCGCGGCAAGCGGCCGTTCACATCGACCCAGTACTACCCGGCGCAGTTGAAGGAAGTGCATGGCGACGAAGTGGACGGCTGGCGCAACAAGATCTTCTGGGGCGACAACCTTCAGGTGATGAGCCACTTGCTGAAAGATTTCCGCGGCGAGGTTGACCTGATCTACATCGACCCGCCGTTTGATTCAAAGGCAGATTACAAGAAGAGAATTAAGGTTCGTGGCAACAAATTAGAAGGGAGCGCCAGCCGTTTCGAAGAGAAGCAATACACCGACATTTGGACGAATGATGAATACCTTCAATTCATGTATGAACGCCTAGTTTTGTGCCGGGAAATGCTGTCGGATGCTGGCACTATAGTTGTTCACGCTGACTGCACCAAATCGCATCAACTTAGATGCTTGCTGGACGAGATTTTCGGGGAAAAGAACTTCTTGAATGAAGTTATTTGGGACTATCGGCGCTGGCCCACACCAGCACCAGAATATCAAATGATGCATGATAATTTGACGCTCTACGCCCGGAAGAAGGGCAGCAACATCTTCAATCGCCAGTATATGGCTCGGACAGAGTCCACTGAAAAGCGTTGGAAAGGAAAAGCTATTGTCGCTGCGCACGACGAAGGTGGTGCCCGCATCCCATCTAACTCCAACGAGACTGATAGTTTAGGTAGTCCTCTCAACGATGTTTGGTACGTTCCGATTGTTGCTCCTTCTGGCAACGAAAGGTCGGGGTACCCGACACAAAAACCCGAGAAACTCATTGAGAAATTTATTGAGGGAAACTCAAATCCAGGATCAATTGTTTTTGATTGCTTTATGGGGTCTGGAACCACACAGGCGGTTGCAATGAAACATGGGCGGCGATTTATCGGCGCGGACATTAATCTCGGATCCGTTCAAACCACAACAAAGCGCTTGTTAAAAGCGGCTAACGCAATTGCTGAAAGCCTTCCAACTCAAGACTTCACGCCCTACACTGGCTTCGAAGTCCACAACGTCAATCACTATGATATTTTTAGAAATCCGGCCCAGGCCAAAGACCTGCTAATCGAAGCGCTGGAAGTTCAAAAACTCGAGCTCAGCACCGTCTTCGATGGCGAGAAAGACGGCCGCATGGTCAAAATCATGCCGGTGACACGCATTGCGACCCGCGCCGACCTGAACGAGTTGATTGCGGGGTTCGACTACAAGGCGTGGGAGCGGCGTCAGGGCGAAAACCCAAACCGAGCAGTGGAGAAGATCACGCTGGTTTGCATGGGGCACGAGCCGGACTTGTCGGCCCACCTGATCCTCGCAGCCAAGCCCTACAAAATTGATGTCGAAGTCGTGGATATTCTGCGCGACAAGGCCGACCTCGAGTTCAAACGCGATTCCGACGCCAAGGTGGTGGTCAAAGACGGTGAACTGGTCATCGAACGCTTCTACCCCATGAACCTGCTCCAAAAGCTGTCCATGCAGAAAGAGGCCGTGGACGATTGGCGCGAGCTGACGGAGAGCATCCTCATAGACTGGAACTACGACGGGGCCGTGTTGCAGCCCGCCGTCGTGGACATCCCGGAAAAGAAGACCGACCTCGTCATCGGCCGCTACAAGGTTCCGGCCGATGCTGGCACGATCCGCGTCAAGATCACCGACCTCCTCTCGGAATCCTGGGAAGGGAGCGTGACCAATGGTTAGGCGCCCCAAGACGGCCAGCGCTGCGCTTGATTTCGCCTTTTTCAACTTCCTCTGGGAGTTCTATCGCGCGAACCGTGGCACCATCCGCACCCACTACAAGGAACTGACCCGCAAGTTCCTGGACTTCAACAATCCGGAAAAGAACCCCAAGGCTTTCCTGCGCGAGCCACAGTTCGAGGCGCTCGAGGTCTACGTCTTCCTCAAGGAATTCATGGACAACGCCAAGGTCGAACAGGTCTTCAAGGACTGGTTCGAAAAGAAGGGCCGGTTCGCAGGCCGCAAGGAAGGCGGCATCGTCGGCGACAACCGTCAGGGCGACCTTCTCGACCAGATCACGCAGGAGCAGTACAAGACCGTCTTTGCCGCGATGCGAAAGAACGCACGCATCTACCCGAACTACATCTTCGCGCTGACCATGGGGACCGGCAAAACGATCCTTATGGCGACCTGCATCTTCTACGAGTTCCTGCTGGGCAACAAATTCGAGAAGGACAAGCGTTACTGCCACAACGCGCTGGTCTTCGCACCAGACAAGACCGTTCTGCAATCGCTGAAAGAGATCGAGTCCTTCGACCTCGCGCAGGTCGTGCCGCCCGAATACGTGAACTTCCTGACCACCCACCTGCGATTCCACTACCTCGAGGAAGCCGGGACGTCGCTGAGTACCCTTGACCGCTCGCGTTTCAACATCGTCGTCTCGAACACGCAGAAGATCATCCTGAAGCGTCAGCGGAAAGAAAAGACACCGATAGACCAGCTCTTCGGTGCGACGGCCAACACGGTCGCGGCAAACGGTGTCTACGCCGAAGCCTCGGACCTCTACGATTGGGACCAGCCCGAGGAAGAGGCTGAACTGACCACCAACCAGCGGTTCGAGAAGCTTTGTCGCCTCGAACAGCTCGGGATCTTTGTAGACGAGGCCCACCACGCCTTCGGTAAGGCGCTGGCGAAAGACATGGGCCTGGGCGCGAAGGCAACCGATACGAGTTTGCGCACGACCATCGACATCCTGGCGGCCAGTCTGAACAAGGCCGGTACCCGCGTCGTTGCCTGCTACAATTTCACCGGCACGCCCTATGTCGGCAAAGAAGTTCTGCCCGAAGTCGTTTATGCCTACGGCCTCAAGGAAGCGATAGACAAGGGCTTCCTCAAGAAGGTGGACCTGCGCAGCTACAAGAACACGCGCAATGAAGAGTTCGTCGAGATCGCAATTGACCGTTTTCTTGAGGCGACAGCTGACCTGCGCC
>CALAHL010000809.1 GCA_937891725.1 uncultured Rhodospirillaceae bacterium
AAGTGAGACCGCTGCTGATGGAGGATGCCGCATAAAGATTAAGCGGGGCGCCCGGCAAGGCACCCCGCTTTTCACTACACGTCGGAAGGGTTTAGGCGCACCCAACCGCCGTGGCTCCGGAGCCCGAAGCACTCTCGTGGTGGTACGCAAGAGATAGACGGTTCGGGACTCCAAGGCAAATCTTTTCATCCGCGCCCAGGAGTATGCCTGAATGGCTACCATCACCAAGCTGACACCGCAGGAGGTGTCGATCATCAAGGCCCGGCTCGCCCGGGGAGACTTCCAGCACCGGATCGCTGCAGATTTCGATCTGAACCAAGGACGGATCAGCGAGATTGCGACTGGCAAGCGCTTTGCGGACATCCCGCCCGTGTCCATGGAGGTGGGACATGTCTGACAAACTCTTCAAGCCTGGGCAAAAGGCCCCGAAATCTGGTCAGTACGAGATCACCGGCCCCCGAGGTGGTGGAACCGGCGTCGAGCGCACCGTTACGCGCAACGAACCGCTCCCTCCGCCTGAACAGAAGGGCCAGCGGTACCGTCTCGTCGATCCGACCCAGCATCGGCGCAAGCCCTGAGACAAACTTGCACGGCCCGGCGTTCGCTGGGCCGTGCGCACAAACGCGCTGACCGTAGGTGCACCGGATAGACTACGGATCGCTGCCAACCTTTTCGACCATCTGAGCCCGCATGTCTCTGCCGTCGATGGTCTTCTCAACCACCACAAACAAGCCCTTGCCGCCGCTCTTCCTCTCCCACAGCTGACCGATGGTCCGCTTTTCGGCGGTGTCGGGACCATCGGAGATGTGAGCTCCCTTGTACTCTACGACGAGCAGTCGACCGTCCTCCAATTGAGCCACGAAATCCGGATAGAACTTGTCTGTGGCCGTCGGCAACCAGAACGAGTTGGGGTGGCGTGCGACGTTGCGGATCCAGAACTTCAGGCCTGGCAAGCTGTCGATGGCTTGCGCGCACTGGAATTCTTCACCGTTCTCGGCCCCATCGAAGGCAGGCACATGGTCCGGCCCAAGGAAGTGCTTGCGAGGTTTCCAGCGCCCACGGTACCGGCGCTGATCCCAATACATTCCGTCCTTGAACGCGAAAGCTTCGTCGAAGGACACCTCGACCTTGGCTTCCGGAGCGAAGAGATACCGCTGGTAGACGCCATCGCGTTCCTGCTGACGGATGGCGGCGAGCTTCTCGCGAACCTTGCGGGCGAGGATGAACTTGCACCGCATCAGCGCCGCAATGTGCATTCCGCGTGTGGTGATCAGGTGGCCGACCAGGTCGCGCAGCCAGCGGAGCAGTTCGCTCTGATGAATGTCCGGTTGGCGCACCTGCCGGTCGAGCCAGAGCACCAGCGCCTCCGGTGTCCACCCTTCGACATCGACGTCGAGCGCCAGTTGTTCTTCTTCGTCCGCGAACTGGTAGGTGATGCGGTTGCCGTCGAGGTCGATCTCGAAGCTGCGCGCTGTCTCGCGGATCGCGAACTCGCCTTCAACCAGTTTCGACGAGTGGTCGAGCAGCGACCAGTCGTGGAATTCCATGAACACGTCGGTGTGTCAACGGCAGAGTAAAAGTGAGCCAAATGGCAGCGCAAAATGTTGCCACTT
>CALAHL010000810.1 GCA_937891725.1 uncultured Rhodospirillaceae bacterium
TGGCCCGGGATCAATCCGCCCGAATCCTTCACCTTGAAATTCCGCTTCAAGGCCGATTCCATCAAATCGCCGCCCTGCCCCACCACCGACAGAAGAACCGTCATCGGAAACAGCACTTCCGGCCGCGCGTCCTGAACGAGCAGGGAGGTTACAAACGCGACCACGCCGGCAGCGCAAACGCCTCCGATAGCCCCCGACCAGGTCTTGCCCGGACTGATCGAGGGACACAGTTTCGGTCCCCCGACGGTGCGTCCGATCAAATACGCCCCGACATCGGTCGCAGCGACGGTTGCCAGCATCCATATGACGACTGCGAGCCCGGTCTCCGGCAGCTCCCGCAACCAGATCACAGCCACGCCGGTAACCATCGTCGACAGTGCCGCCGAGATCATCCAGCCGGCCCGTGCAATCCCCTGGAAAGACGCCACAACTGCCGACAGAATCGCGCCCGCCAGACCGACTGCCAGCGCAATCCCCGGCCCGATCGCGAATGAGACCCCCAGGGCCGCTACGACCGGAACCACAACCAGCCACCGTGCGCGATTGCGCTGTCCGTCCCGCCCGATCAAGGTGCCCCATTCCACCGCCATCAAGACCGCGACCGCCAAAATCGACAGCCGGAACCAGATCCCACCGGCGAAAACAGCGGCGAGCGCACCTAAGACCAGGACGATCGAAGAGACGGTCCTAAGACGCAGGTCGCTGACCGGTTTGGTTGCCGGATTGGGGATTGGGGACGTAGGTGCGGGGGACATCCGTCGTCAACCGACGGCTCGGCCGTAGCGGCGATCTCTGCGCGCGAACTCACCCAAGGCCTCGGCCAAAGCGGCCCCGTCGAAATCGGGCCACAGCACATCCGTGAAGAAAAACTCCGCATAGGCGCACTGCCAGAGCAGAAAATTCGAAATCCGTTGTTCGCCGCTGGTCCGGATCAGCAGATCGGGATCCGGGAGATCGCTGGTGAACATCCGTCCCCGAACTGCATTCTCATCGATCATATTCGGGTCGATCCGGCCTTCCGCCGCGTCCTTTGCCAGGCTCCGGGCCGCATCGGTTATCTCCGCCCGCCCGCCGTAACTGATGGCAAGGGTCAGAAACAATCCGGAGTTGCTCTCGGTCTCGCGCTCGGCGTGGTCGATCAAGGATAAAAGATCATTCGACAGGGTTGTTCTGTCACCGATCACGCGGAACCGAATGTTGTTCCGCTTCATCTCGGCGATCTCGCGCCGGAGATAGAACCGGATCAAACTCATGATCTCGCCGACCTCTTCAGGTGATCGGCTCCAGTTCTCGCTGGAAAACCCGAACAGCGTCAGATGGGTCACCCCGAGATCGCCGGCCGCTTCGATCGTCCGCCTGACCGCCCGCGCGCCCTCGCGATGCCCCAGGGTCCGAGGCAGTCCGCGCGCACGCGCCCAGCGTCCGTTGCCGTCCATGATCACGGCGACATGCAGGGGGAGCGCCTGTTCGGCGGCTGTCACGGCCACGTCCACCATCATCAGACCTGCATGATGTCCTTTTCCTTGGCCGACAACAGCTCGTCGATCATGCCCGTGTATTTATCGGTCAGATCCTGGACCTCGCTCTCGTAGAGACGCTTGTCGTCCTCGCTGAGATCCCCGTCCTTTTCCATCTTCTTGAGCTGGTCCATTCCGTCGCGGCGCACGTTGCGCACGGCGACCCGTCCGCTTTCGGCATACCGGGCGGCGACCTTAGACAGCTCGGTCCGGCGTTCCTCGGTCAGATCCGGCAACGGGATGCGAATCAGCTGCCCGTCGCTCATCGGATTGAGACCCAGATCGGACGTCCGGATGGCCTTCTCGACCGCCTTGACCATGCCCTTGTCCCAAACCTGGATCGTCAGCATGCGCGGCTCCGGCACGCTGACGCTGCCGACCTGATTGATCGGCATGTGGCTGCCGTAGGCCTCGACCTGCACGGTGTCCAACAGGTTGACCGAGGCCCGACCGGTTCTCAGCCCCTGAAATTCCTTCTTTAACGCATCAAGCGCGCCGGACATGCGTTTCTCGAGATCGTCAAGATCCAGATCGTCGGCCATTAGGACATCCTCATGCTTTCACGTCGAATCTCGCTGATCATACCCCGCCGCTCGACAATTTCCATTGCATCCGGACATTTCGACCTTGGCGCGATGCTCCGGCACAAAAATGGTCAAAATCGGGGTATTGCAAGGCAAAGAGACCTAGAACGGACTATTCCGTTATGATGGTGTACCGTCCACGTCCCTGCACCACATCCGCGAACGCTCCGTTGTTGTGGATCGAAAAAACCAGGATCGGAATGCCGTTCTCGCGTGCCAAGGAAATCGCCGAGGCGTCCATCACCTTCAGATCGTCCCGCAGCACATCCATGTAGGTGAGCGTCTCATACCGCTTGGCGGTCGGCACCTTGATCGGATCGGCATCGTAGACCCCATCGACCTTGGTCGCCTTCAGCATTGCGTCGCAGCCCATCTCGGACGCCCGAAGGGCCGCCGCAGTGTCAGTCGTGAAAAACGGGTTTCCCGTTCCGGCGGCGAAGATCACCACTCGGCCCTTCTCCATGTGCCGCATGGCGCGGCGGCGGATATAGGGTTCGCACACGGCTGCGATTGGCAGGGCGGAGAGCACCCGGGTCGGACAGCCGCGCTTTTCAAGGGCGGACTGCATGGCCAGTGAGTTCATCACCGTGGCCAGCATCCCCATGTAGTCGCCGGTCGCCCGCTCCATGCCGGCCGCCGCACCGGAGATCCCGCGGAAGATGTTGCCGCCGCCGATCACCAGACAAACCTCGCCACCGACGTCGAGGACCGATTGAACCTCGCCGGCGACCCGGTCGACCATGTTTGGATCAAGCCCGTAGGAGAGTTCTCCCATCAAGGCCTCTCCGGAGATTTTCAGCAACACCCGCTTGAATCGCGGCCCGCTCTTTGAGCCATCTGCGTCTGTCGCCGTATCTCCGGACATTGAGGCCTCTCCGGTTGTTCGATCTCTGTCTGGCAAATGCCGATCAGTGCTTCAGCGTCGCCGCGACTTCGGCCGCGAAATCGCTTTCTTCCTTCTCGATGCCCTCGCCCAACTGGAAGCGGACGAAACCAGTCAATGTAACCGGTGCGCCCAAGTCTTTGGCGGCATTTTCGAGCACCTTGCGGATCTGAGTCTCACCGTCGACCATCGAAGTCTGCTCCAGAAGGACAACCTCCTGGTAGAACTTGCGCATCCGTCCTTCGACCATCTTCTCGGCAATTTCCTGCGACTTGCCGGATGCCTTCGCCTGGTCGATCAGAACGGTCCGCTCGCGCTCAACCAGACTCTGGTCGAGATCGTCGGTGGACAGGCTCTGCGGGTTGGCGGCAGCCACATGCAAGGCGATCTGCTTGGCGATGTCTGCCAGCTTGTCCTTGTCACCGGTCGACTCGATTGCGACCAGCACGCCGATCTTACCGAGACCCGCAGCGGCGGCGTTGTGCATGTATGGCACCACAACTCCATCACCGACCGACAGGGACGCGGCCCGGCGGAACGTCATGTTCTCGCCAATGGTTGCGATGTTGTGGGTCAGTTCTTCCTCGACAGTGCGACCGGTTCCCGGAAAGGCGGTCGCCTTCAGCGCGTCAACGTCGGAGGTGCCGAGCGCCAGCTTGGCGACGGTCCCGACAAAACCTTGGAACGCCTCGTTGCGGGCAACGAAGTCGGTCTCGGAATTGATCTCGACAACAGCACCCTTGGTGCCGTCGACAGCGACGCCGACCAGACCCTCCGCAGCGACGCGGCCCGATTTCTTGGCAGCGGCGGCGAGGCCTTTCTTGCGCAGCCAGTCGATCGCGGCTTCGATATCGCCGTCGGTCTCTCCGAGTGCTTTTTTACAGTCCATCATGCCTGCGCCAGTCTTCTCGCGCAGATCCTTAACCAGGGCAGCGGTGACAGCCATCGTGCCTTCCTCGTCTTTCACTAACGAACGGTCGCCGCTCACCGGCGACCCTTTTCCGAGCGAACGGCGCCGCTAGAACGGCGCCGTCACACGGTCTCAAACCTCAACCGCGACGGATCAAACCTTGGCGGCCTGATCGGCTTCCGGCGCCGCTTCGGCAACCGGCTCGGCAGCAGCCGCTTCCGGGGCCGCCGCGAGTTCCGGCTCAATCGGAGCCTGCTCGCTGGCACCGACATCGACGCCGGACGCGGTCTGCTCGGCCTGCAGGCCGTCGCGCACCGAACGCACCATCAGGTCGCAATAGAACTCGATCGCCCGCATGGCGTCGTCGTTGCCGGGAATTGGATACTCGACACCGTCAGGATTGCTGTTGCTGTCAAGCACGGCCACAACCGGGATACCCAGAGTGTTGGCCTCTTGAACCGCCAGCTGCTCCTTGTTGGTGTCGATCACCACCATAATGTCAGGCAGGCCGCCCATTTCCTTGATGCCGCCAAGCGCGCGCTCCAGCTTGTCGCGCTCCCGGGTCAGGTTCAGCAGCTCTTTCTTGGTCAGACCACCCTCGCCCTTGCCCAGGCGCTCCTCGAGCTCCTTGAGGCGCCGGATCGAGTTCGAGATGGTCTTCCAGTTGGTCAGCATGCCGCCGAGCCAGCGGTGGTTGACATAGTACTGGCCGGACTTGACGGCGGCCTGGGCCACCATCTCGGAGGCCTGACGCTTGGTGCCGACGAACAGAACGCGACCGTTATTGGCGACCACGTTGCGGACCGCTTCGAGCGCCCGGTGCAGCAAAGGCACGGTCTGACGCAGGTCCAGAATGTGAACATTGTTGCGTGTGCCGAAGATGAAGGGTTCCATCTTCGGGTTCCAGCGCCGCGTGTGGTGGCCGAAATGAATGCCGGCTTCAAGAAGCTGGCGCATCGTGAAAGTTGGGAGAGCCATGTTTTTCCTCGTCTTCTCCGGTTACTCCGCCACGGACAGACACCGATCGATATCGGCACCGGAGCGACCTGACCAAGTCGGCATAACCCGAACCCTGGGGGCCGCGCGCCCGTGTGTGGGATTGAACGGCCGCTTACCTACTCCCCCCGCCGCCGTTTTGCAAGGCTGGCGGTGCCTGATCCTCGCCGCAGCGCTCGGGGCCTCGGTCTTTGTGGGCCTGTCCTCTCGACCGGCCCAAGCCGCCGAACCGCCGTTAGGCGACCGGATCGCCGAGCAGCTGTGCTACCCGGACGCCACCGAAGAGCTGGAACTGAGCGCCCAGGACGCATCTGAATACGCCTCCAGTTTCGCGATGACCGGCGCCTATCGGGATATCCAGGGGGCCGAGGGGCGAGCGGATTTCACCAAGAACGGCCCGGTCGCTGAATGCCGC
>CALAHL010000811.1 GCA_937891725.1 uncultured Rhodospirillaceae bacterium
GTCGAAGAGGTGGTCTGCCGCCGCTCGGTCAACATGCAGTTCCTGGGGCAGAGCCACATCCTGTCGGTCGATATCGAGAGTGCTGTGCCGAGCCGTGAGGACCTGGCCGCGTTGTTCCAGACAGCCTATTGGGCGCGGTTCGCCGTCGACCTGCCGGAGATCCGACCCGTCGTGGTCAACCTGCACACGGCGGTTCTTGGGCGGCGCAAGCCGGTTCCGATCGCGGCTTTCGCCGGAACGGCGCAACGGGCCGGGGATGTGGAGGGTGCGGTCGAAAGCCGGCGACGGGTCTGGTTCGCGCAAACCGGCTGGGTCGAAACGCCGGTGCTGGCGCGGGACCGTCTGCCGATCGGTGCCGCCTTCGAAGGACCGGCAATCATCTCTCAGTTCGATGCGACCACGGTGATCGAACCGGGCCAAACGGCCCGTACCGATTTTCATGGCAACTTATTGGTCGATGTGGCGTTGATGTAATGTCAGCTGTGGGGGCGGACACGGTCGTTCTTGAAGGAGAAACCTCATGACCCGCATTGGATCGCTAAAAATTTGCTCAATCCTCGGTCTTGCCCTGCTCACTGCCTCCTGCGGGTCCTACGGCCCTGGACCACAACAAGCCAAACTGGTTCCCGCGCCGACGGCGGAGTCTCGATACCGCGACTACCATTTTGCGATCGACGCCGAAGAGCTCTGCGGCGAACTCAAGATGAACCAGGATAAGGCTTTCGCGCTCGAGCAGCGGATCGACGGATTGATCGGGCATGGGCTGGCCGGCGGAAACTCGCTGTATCTGATTCAGGACGCCCAGGAAAAACTGAACAGCCTGCACTCGGGCGGCGGATGTACGGATCCTCAAATCGCCGCTGGGCGTGCCGTCTATGATGCCGAACTCAAGAGCGCAGTGAACTAGGAGGAAATGTATGGCGGAGATCCGTCCCGAGTCCGGTCTGGCCCTCGGTACCTTCGGGGTGGTCAAGACGGACTTGCAGCAGGTCCGCAACACGACGGACGCGGCCTTTTCGACGGCCGCGTTCGCTCCGTTTAACGTTCACGCATCAGACGATTGAGGCTTGAAATGAACCGAATCTATCGCTCAACGCTCCCGGCTCTCGCGCTCGTTGGCGCGCTGTTCGCGACGTCAGGCGTGGTCTGGTCAGCCACCCTGACTCCGGCCGAGCAGAGCTATCTCGACTATCATTTCGCGATCGCGGCCGAAGAGATCTGTACCGATACCGAGTTCTCTCAGGACCAGATGACGCGTCTGGAAATGCGGGTTGATGCCTTGGTCGGCGAGGATCTTTCGGCCGGCACATCCCTCAATCTGATCCAGGATGCCAAAGAGAAGCTCAACGATCTGCATTCCGGTGGCGGGTGCACGGATCCAAAGATCGCCGCCGGGCGCGCCGTGTTCGACTCCGAACTGAAGAGCGCCCTGTAATAGCGGAGACGACATGACCGACACCCTGTCCCCGACCGGTCTGGATCCCATCACACTCGCGGTGATCCAAAGTGGCTTGCAGCAGGTCTGTAACGAGATGGACGTGGCCTTCTCGCGGGCCGCGTTTTCCCCGGTGATTTCCGAGACCTACGACCGGTCCGACGGGATCTACCATCGGGACGACGGTGCCTTGATCGCACAGGGCGAGGACGGGTTGCCGATCTTTGTCGGCACCATGCAGGACTGCACCGGGGCGGTGATCGCGCGGGCCGGAGGTCGGGTGGCGCCCGGTGACGTTTTCATCGTCAACGATCCCTATCTCGGCGGCACCCATCTGATGGACGTCAAGTTCGTAAAGCCGTTCTTCTACAAGGACGAGCTGTTCTGCTGGCTGGCGAATACCGGCCATTGGCCGGACATCGGCGGGGCGGTGCCGGGCGGGTTCTCCGCCAGTGCGACGGAGAGCGAGCAGGAGGGTCTTCGGCTCCCGCCGGTCAAGCTCTACAAGAAGGGCGAGCTCGACGAAGAGATCCTGTCGATCATCCTCTCCAATATCCGGATCGCGGATCAGCGGATCGGCGATATCAAGGCGCAGGCGGCGGCCCTGACGGTCGGGGAGCGGCGCCTGACCCAGATGCTGGATCGCTACGGCCGGGACACGGTCGACGGCGCCATCACCGAGTTGCGCGCGCGTGCGGATCAGCAGATGCGCGCCAAGATCGCGCCGATTCCGGACGGGGTCTATGACAGCACTGCGATCGTTGATAGCGATGGCGTGGTCGACGCGCCGCTGACCATCACGCTGACCATGACCAAGCGGGGCGAGGAGCTGTTCTTCGATTTCTCGCGCTCCTCCCCGCCGTGCGACGGGCCGATGAACAGCGTGATCGCCACCACCAAGTCCTCGGTCTATCTGGCGCTGAAACACATCTTCCCGGACGTCCCGATCAATGCCGGCACCTTCGCGCCGCTGCATGTCGAACCGCCCGAGGGTACGTTCCTCTACGCCCATTACCCGCGGCCGGTTTCCGGCTGCGCGGCCGAAGTCAGTCAGCGGATCGCGGAGGCGGTGTTCGCGGCGATGACCAAGGCGCTGCCGGAACAGCTGTTCGCCGCACCGGCCGGAACCAGCGGGAATTTCTCGCTCGGCGGGTTGGATCCGAAAACCGGACGGCCGTTCGTCTGCTATCTGATTTCAGGCGGCGGATACGGCGGACACCCGGGCGGCGACGGACTGAGCAACGGCTGCTCCACCATCGGAATTTCCAAGACAACGCCGATCGAGGTGGTCGAGCAACGCTATCCGATCCTGTACGAGGAATACGCGCTGCGCGAGGGTTCCGGCGGGGCCGGAGAGTCCCGTGGCGGGTTCGGCGTGCGCTACAAGGTGCGGCTGCGGCGCGGTCGAGCGCGGGCCAGTTTCGTGATGGATCACGGTCGGGTCGGACCGCAGGGCGCGCTCGGCGGCGCCGACGGAGCCCGCAACACCGTCACGGTCGAGCGCGGCGGCGAAACCTACACCCCGCTGCATCTGTCCAAGGAGCAAGGAATCTCGATCACCGAAGGGGATGCCATCACGGTCGAGACACCGGGAGGCGGCGGCTACGGCAATCCGGCCAAACGTGATCCCGCCAAGACCGCACGGGACTTGGTGCGTGGATACTATGACGAGGAATACTTGACGGCGTCGGCCAGCCCTGAGGAGTGACGTGTCCTAGTACCCTGGCAGCGAGCGCTCAAACACCTGTTCGGTGACGTAGGTACCCCAGGTGCTATCGCCGCGTTCGCTCACCAGTTCGAACCCTGCGCTTTCGTAAAGATGGCGGGCGGCGTCCAGGCCGCGGAAGGTGGTGAGCCAGACTTTCGGCATCATTTTGGCGTCGGCGAAGGCGAGCGCGCGGTCCAGCAGATGGCGCCCGAGACCGGTGCCGCGCGCCTCCTCCGAGGTGATGAACCAGCGCAAATGACCACCTCGATCCGGGCCGAACTGCGGATCGCTGCCGTCGATAGTGATGGTGCCGAGCAGGGCGCCGGTCTGCCGGTTCCAGCTTGAGAGTGTGATGTCTCGA
>CALAHL010000812.1 GCA_937891725.1 uncultured Rhodospirillaceae bacterium
GGGTCTAATGTGATCATCAAGGATGGAACACTTACCGGCATGTATTCGCGATTTTCCGAAGAAACCTTAGCAACTGCCAATGAATGCTGTCGTGCAGTTCCGGCGATTTGGACAAATCTATGCGGTTTTTCCGCGAAATCTCTCGTCGAGGCGGCATCGCTGCCTGATCGAAATTCAGCAACCTTAGCAAAGATTTCTGTGACTTGCGGAATCTGAGATGCTGAGGTTTTGTCTTCATCCTCGACCCAGATACACCATCTCGATTTTCCTTGGATCATCTGCTCTGATCCAATGTATGCTTTCACATACTTTTCCGCTTCCGGCGCGCGCTCAAGCAATCTAAGTCGCTCATCCTCGGAAAGAATGAAGGCCCCACCGTCCCGTGGCATATTTCCAAACAACATGCGCGCCAACTGCGAAGCTGGTTGCCGAAGCGGGTCTACTACGACGTTATTTGCAGGGACCAGGTAGGCATTGATATTTTCCGCATCCTTGACAACCGCACTGCCATCATCTGCCAATGTGAATAGTTTTCGAACTGGTCCAGCGCGGTTTGAAATCGCCACAATCGCTACGGTCACGCCAGCATTATGGCTGGCAAGGTTTGCCCATTTGAAACTGGTATGGGCAAAGGCAATCTCGTGGCCTGTCTTGAAGATCAACGGCCAGAGTATCGGCACTTGGCTTCCCTGACAGATCGAGTTGGTGGACACAAAGGCAGACACGGTGGGCGTGTGCAGCCCATAATCCGCGGCCTTCATGAACCAGCCCGCGACATAGTCGAGCGACTTCCAACCTTTGATGCGCCCATCAAAGATGCGCCCGAGGTCTTCTTTTTGCTCTGTGCTTTGCCATTTGGAGCCCAGATAGGGCGGGTTCCCGCAGATATAGGTCTCGCCCCCTTCGTTCGCGAAGTCGATCTGCGCCTGATCCAGCGGCGACATGAACAGGTCATCGGCCTGAAACTTCACCCCCGTCCCCGTGGGCGGGCAGACCGACAGCCAGTCCAGCCGCAGGGCGTTGCCGCAGGTGATCCAGTTTTGCGCGTCCAGCGGCAGGAATTCTGCGAGGGCTTCTTTCTGGCCGCGATAGGTCACGTCGCATTGGTATTCCGCGATGATTAGTGCCAGCCGCGCGATCTCTGCCGAGAAATCCCGCAGCTCGATCCCGCGATAGTTGGTCAGGGGTATGTCGGTGCGGCGCTGCGGCTCGCCCCGGCGCTTGTTGATCTCATACTCAAGGCTGCGCATTTCCTTGTAGGCGATGACAAGGAAGTTGCCCGACCCGCAGGCGGGATCGAAGACGCGGATCTTGGCCATGCGGGCGCGCAGATTGGCCAGCTTGCGCGCGTTGTCGCCCGCCGCCTCCAGCTCTGCCCGGAGATCATCGAGGAAGAGCGGGTTCAGCACTTTCAGGATGTTCGGTACCGAGGTGTAGTGCATGCCGAGGACCGAGCGTTCCTCCTCATCCGCGACGGCCTGGATCATCGAGCCAAAGATGTCGGGGTTGATCTGCGTCCAGTCGAGGCTGCCGATATGCGACAGGTAGCGCTGCGCGATCTTGGAAAAGCGCGGGGCTTCGGTGCTGCCCGAGAAGAGCCCGCCGTTCACATAGGGAAAGGCATCAGCCCAACGGGGCAGCTTGGCCTCGGCGCGCTTGGGGATGGGCGTGTTCATCGCGCGGAAAATCTCGCCGATGACCTGATGCGTGTTCGATCCGTCGCGGTTCGCCATCTGGTCGATGGTGGCGGTGAACAGGTTGTCGCTGACGAAGATGTCGGTGTCTTCGGCGAAGAAGCAGAAGATCAGCCGCGCCATGAAGTGGTTCATGTCGTGGCGTTTGGAGGCCACTCCCCAGTCGGGGTTGTCTCTGATCAACTCGACATAGAGCCGGTTGAGGCGGCTGGTCGCGCGGATGTCGAAGGCGCTTTCGCGGATCTGCTTGACGGTAGAGATGCCGGCGAGTGGCAGGAAAAAGCCGAAATGGTCGGGGAAGACGGTGTAGCGGCAGGCGATGGTTTCGCCTGTGGTGATGTCCTCGGCCTCGAGGTCGATGCCGTCGGTGGCCAGGATGAACTTCGCCTTGGCGCGGGTGGTGGCGGGGCTGTCGCGAAGGGCGGTCAGGGTCGCCGCGATGGCGCCCGGCGCGCAGGTCGCAAGGTGGATGTTGTTGGTCTGCAGGACGCCACCAACGTCGGACTTGTTCGACGCGCCGGTGCGCAGCCGCTTGATGGTGGTGTCCTTGTTGCCGAAGGCCATGAGGAAAGCATAGGGGAACTCGGCCGCGTCAAAGGGCTGCTCGGCAAGTTCGGAAACGGCTTGTTCGATTTCAACGGCGTTCATCCGGCTGTCCAGGGGTTGATCAGGTCGATATCGCAACCCTCGAAGTCAGGCGTATTGCGTGTCGCGACGGTGGCACCGCAGGCGTGGGCAATGGATGCGATCTGGCAATCGGCCTGAGCGATCGGTCGCCCGGCGGCGCGTCGTGCGGCGGCGATGGTGGCATAGGACTGCGCGGCGTTGCTGTCGAAGGGCAGAATCCGACCGGCAAGGTCCTCGCGCAGGATACGATCCACCGCGTCAACCAGCGCGGCGCGGCGCTTGCCGTTCCCCATGATCGCAAGACCATATCGCAGCTCCGCCTCGGATATCGAGGTCAAGTAGACGTTGAGCCCGTCCTGAGCCGACAGCCATTGCTCGACCTTGGGCTCCGGGGCCGGGCGCAAGAGCTCGGAGATGACATTCGTATCGAGGATGATCATGCGTCAGGCCCGGTCGAATGCGGGCGGTTCCCGCATGGCTTCACGCTGCGGAAGGTCGAGATCAACGCCGCCCAGAGGCGCGACCCGTGCACGGATCGCCGCGGCAAGATCGTGGGATGGCTTCGCTTCGCCGACGACGTGGCGCAAGATCTCTCGCGCCTCTTCCTCCATCGAACGGCCATGCTCGGCCGCGCGGATGCGAAGGCGGCGCTTCACGTCATCATCAAGGTTTCGGATGGTAATGCTTGCCATGATATCCTCCTGAGAGGAGTGTAATCATCGCAATCAATGCGATCAAGCGCAAACGCGCTCATGTTGGGACAAGACGGGAGAGATCACCGTCCGAAAGTGCTCAATGCGCACGCTTCCAAACATCCCTCAGCTGGTCACTTCTGATTTTTCAATACCAGGCAGCCACACCTGTTCGACCCCGCGTCTTCCGTCCTTCCGACCAAGCTGCACCACGACATCGATGCTGGACGCGGCATAGCGCCTTACCTCCTCAAAACTCATATTGATGCCCACCGACATGACCATGAGGGCAAGGCGGTCGAGCGCCTTCTGCGCGGTATCGGCGTGGATTGTGGTGAATGAGCCTGAATGGCCGGTGTTGATCGCGTCGAGGAAGGTCTTGCACTCATCGCCGCGCAACTCGCCAAGAATGATCCGGTCAGGACGCATGCGCAAAGAGGTCTCCAGCAATTTGGCCGCGGTGCGCTCACTTGAGGGGACACGGTCAGCCTTGAGCATCGCGCGATTGGGCTGCGGAGGAAAGAGCTCGAATGCGTCCTCGATGGTCACGATACGCTCCGTCTTGGTCACCAGCGCGAGAAGCGCCCGGGCAAAAGTCGTTTTGCCCGTGGACGTCCCGCCGCTGATCATGATGTTCAACCGCTCATCGATGCAGAGTTTCATTGCGGCTCGAATATCCCCCGCCTCGGTCAGTGCGATGACCCGTTCGGCTTTTGCCTGTCGTTCGGCATCCAAATCCACAAGTCCACCGTGCAACAGACCGATGTCGCCCAAGGTGAGTTGGTCTTCACTGTAGCGGCGCAAAGTGATCGAGGGCCCGCCATCCACGACGGGCGGATAGACGACCTGTGCCCGGATCGGCTTGCCATTCATCTCAATCTTGCCGGAGACGAGCGGCTTTTTCTCGCTGATCTGTCCGTGGGTGGCGCTGGCAATGGATGTTGCAAGGTCCCGAGCTTGGGAAGGGGAGTAAAACACACCTTCGAGGCCGACCATATGCTCAGCCCCCCGGGTTTCCACCCAGACCTTTCCATCGGGATTGACCGCTATTTCGACCACGCAGGGATCGGCGAGCGGTGCAGCCAGAGGTTTTAGATAGGTCGAAAGAAAACTGGCTTTTTCTGCCGCCTGGTTCATGGGTGGCCGCCTGTGCGTTTCAGGTTTGTGTTGCTTTGAGACACGCGGCCTCTCCCTTCGGTCGAACGCGTGTTTCGACACCTGATTGTTTTGTCGAACCCGAAACGCACTTAATAGAACTCAAGATCACGGTCGACGATCACACTGATCGCAGCGCCCGGCTGGACCGAGATAACCGGAGGCAGGGTGGCAAATTCGCCGATCACCGCATCGGTGGCCTGCGCAAAACTGCCCGCGACATCCTCGGCAATTTCTGATCTGGTCTCGGAGCTGGCCTCGGATGCGGCGATTGCCGGTCCTGCGCCGATGATCGAGAGCAATGCGGCTGTGCCAAAGCGCAGCCCAAAGCGGGAGTTCACGGAGCCCGTCACGCCCGAGCGGCCCTGATCGTCCGCGCCAAATGCGGCGAGCTGAACCGATTGCCCCTCGGGTGTGACGATGCGTGACCAGCCAACCAGAATGCGGGCCTGGCCCAAAGAGACATTCGAATTGTAGGTCCCGAAGAGGCGGGAGCCTTCGGGAATGAGAACGCGGGACTGATCGAAACTCCAGACCGGGTAGTTCACGATGGCGGTAATCTGTCCGGGCAATGTGGATTCGATGGCGGTTTCCAGTGACGCTTGAATGAGCGTGCCCTGCAGAACCGTATTGGAAGGATTGGCGATTACCTCCGCTGTCGCGACTTGAACGGGCTGGGCACCGTCCAACACGAAGGCGCGCGCCGCCGCATCTCCGACCGCAGGTCCCCTCTCAGGGTCAGATGCCGGACTGCCCGTCAGGCCGCCCGCATCAAAGATCACCCCTTCGGACCGAATTTGTGTGTCGCGCAGCGCCGCCGCCTCGGCACGCCGACGGTCCAGTTCAGCCCGCCGCGCGGCTTCCTCGGCGGCGAGCTGATCCCTCTCGGTTTGCGCGCGTAGAGCGTCACGCATACCGTCATCGATCTGCTGTTGCAGGGCGTCGTTCTGGCGCTGCAGTCCGAGCATTTGCTCCATCAACTGCTCCATCCGGCCATCGGCAACACGCGCGCGTGCGGCAACCTCATCAGCGATACGCTTTTGCGCTTCAAGATCGGCTTCTGCCAACCGGGTGTCCATCTCGCTTTGCATCTGGGCGATGAGCGCCGTGTTCTGTTCCTGGACCGAGCGCAGCGCTTCGGCCAGCTCGGCGGAATTGTCGGGGGCAGGGGCCTCGGCCAGTCTTGCCAACTGGGCTTGTAGGGCGACCACGTCGCTCGCAAGCTTGGCGTTCTGTTCCTCGAGAGCTTGGCGCTGCGCCGCGAGTTCATCCTCGATTGGTCCGGGATCGAACCTCGGCTCTGATCTTTGTTCGGTCGGTTCAGCGTCGGCTGTCATGCGGCCAAACCCGTCACCGTCAACTTGATCCTGAAAGTCGTCGGCTTTCGATGTTTCAACGGCAGAAGTGATGCCGCTGCCTTGCACAAGCGGGTAGGCAATGATGGCGGTCCCTGCCACAAGCAATGCACCCAAACCAAGCCTGAGCCCGAGAGATGCGCGCCGCTTGGGTGCGAAGCTGTATTCCTTTTCCCCGGTTTTCTCGTCGCTCATGATCAGAACTCCCGTCCACGCAGGGCGGCCACGGCAGCAGCCTCGGTCGTGAACCCACCAGTCTCACGGGTAATGCAGATATGATCGTCGCCCATGCGGATCGTGTAGGCGTCCCGCACGCCGGTGACCCGCACGACCGCACCTTGCGTCTGGCTGTTCTGGGTGATCTCGTAGCCCTGGGCGTTCAAGCCGAAGATCGAGGGCCGCACGCCGGGCCGGAATTCAAAGAAGGTCGAGCGCCCATCATTCCAGACCCTCACCGGGCGGATCGCACCGCTGCCCGCGAACTGATAGCCGGTATCTCGGCCTCCAGCCGCAAGCTGGCGCCCGGCGGGGCGCTCGTCGGGAAAGTTTACGACGACCCGGAAAGACTGTGTCCGCGAGCGTCCCTCTGTCAGATAGAAGGCGACAGCGCGGCGGTTGGTAAAGATCGTCAGGTTTGTCGTGGCCCGAGCCTCGACAGGCTTGATCGAGATCGTATTGCGGTTTGACAGAACCTCCACTTCATAGGACGCGGAGTCACCGATCAGGACTTGATTGATCCGTTCGCCGGGACCGAGTTCGATTGACGTGTTTACCCGAAGGTGGGTGTCGATCCGGATCACATCCGTAGGGTTGAAGGTCACGTGGCGAACGCGGGCGTCCTGACCCATGGTGACCGGTGCGCGCTCGGCCAAGGCGGGCGTTCCGAGCAACCCGCCGACCGTTGCGATGGCAATTATGAAGGTTTTCATGAACTATTCTCGTGTCAGTGTTTCGGCATCGACCCGGTAAGCGGTCACCGAGAAGCCAAGGGGATTTTCCCAAACGCGTGTCAGGGAGCGTTCGCGGCGGGGGGCAAACTCAAACCCGAGGACGAAGCCGCTCCGCGGC
>CALAHL010000813.1 GCA_937891725.1 uncultured Rhodospirillaceae bacterium
TATCTCAATGGCGGGCGGTTTGTTTCAGCGCATCGATCGCCGACGCGCTGGTCGAGGAGACCGCCCTGGCGCAAGTAGCGGGGTCCGGCGATCCGGTCCGATGGTCCTCGGTGACTGCGGCCGAGGCGCCGACAAAAGATGCGCTGCTGATGGCTTTGAGCGGGGACCGCCCCCGCACCCAACCCGATCCGATCGGGACGGACATGATGAAGAAGGAGACGGTCGCATGACCGAGAAGGACAACAGCAGCGTGACGGGCGACGATCCGGACAAGATCGGTGCGGAGTCCGTTACCGGCTCGGACGACACCGTTTCCAGCCCTTGGGGTTCCAACACCGTTGCGTCGGACACTGTCGCGGCGGAAAGCGGCGATGATAGCCTGATCGGCGGCGACGGCAACGACCAGGTCGATGACGTTGTGCGCGAGGACAGCTCCGACGATGTCGACCGTCCGGCCGCCGCAGCCAAGAAAAGCGGTGGCGGCAGCCGGTTTCTGGTCACACTGATTCTGATCGCGCTGATCGGCGTTGGCCTCTACACCACCTACCCGGTCTGGCGGCAGCACGCGATTCCCTATGCGCAAACCCTGGGCGTGACCCTGCCGCCAGTCGGAACCGCCCCGAGCAACACGCCCGAGGAGACAGCTGCAAAGCCGGACGCGAGCGCCCCCTCGGTCCCGGACAGTACCAAACCGGCGGTAGCCGATCCGACACCGACCGCACCTGCGGAAGTTCCGGAAGCTGCGAAATCGGCCTCGGAACCCACCTCAACTCCGGCGTCGCCGACCGACGACATTGAAGTGCTGAACAGGCGCCTGGATGCCATGGCCGAGGAAATCGCGACCTTGAAGGCGGCTCCTACGCCTGTTTCCGGTTCCGATGGTGATGTTGCTGGGCTGCAGGCCAGGATCGACGACACCCAACGCACGCTTTCGACCTTCGGGGACGAACTCGCCATCCTGAGAGATAACCTGGGCGGGGACACGGACGGCAGCGGCATCGGACCGTTGGCGGCCGAACTGTCCGGCAAGCTCGCCGATATGGGGGCACGTCTGGAAGCCTTGGAGATCGCAACCCCTGAGAGCACGGTCTCGCCGGAGGACTTTGCGAAACTGTCCGATACGGTGTCCGACCTGTCCGGTAGGCTTGACCAGGCTCTCAAGGACGAGGGTGCGGCACGCGCAACCCTGTCGGCGAAGCTCGACGGGATTGAGGCTGAACTCGCCAAATTGGGAACCGCGATCGCGGACACCCGGAGCGACAGCGAGCAGGCCGGCGCCTTCCTGATCGCCGCCAACCAGTTGGCATTGGCGAGCAGCCGGTCCGGCGGGTTCTCCGCCGAGCTTGAAGCTGCGGCCTTGGCCAGCGCGGATGCGGGTGGAGATGCGGCCGCCGCGATCGACACGCTCAAGCCGCTGTCCGGCGGCGTGCCGTCGCGTACCGTCCTGCGGGACACCTATCCGGCCGCGGCAGCCGAAATTCTGGACGCGGGCCTGGTCGGCTCGAATGACAGTTTCGTCGGCGCGGCCCTCCGCAATGTGGCGGCGCTGGTCAGCGTGCGGCGGACCACCACGACCGGCGGCGACAGCCTGGACGAGCTGGTCACCTCCGCCGAGAACGCGGTCCGCGCAGGCGATCTTCAGGCCGCCGTGGATACCCTATCCCGGCTGGAAGGCGACCCGGCACAAGCGGCGGCCGGATGGCTCGCCGATGCAAAGGCGCGACTCGCGGTGGACCAGGCAGTCAGCGTGCTGCAAGCGGCGGCGATCGCCAACATTTCCGGGGGCTGATCGATGGGACGCACGATCTTCTTTTTCATCAAGCTCGCGATCTTCGTCGGCATCGCGATTTGGCTGGTCGAGAACCCAGGATTGGTCACGGTCAATTGGCTGGGCTGGGAGTTGCGGACCAATTTCGGGCTGTTCGCACTCCTTGTCGTGCTCGCGGTCTTCCTGACCGCGCGCGGCTGGCGCATTCTGGATACCATGCTGTCCGCACCGGGATCCTGGTTCCGCAGCCGGGCGGACAAACGCAAGCACCGCGGCTATCGTGCGCTCACCCTCGGACTCGCCGCGGTCGCCGCCGGTGACTCCGAAGAGGCCCGTCGTCAGGCCCGCCGTGCCGACCAGCAGCTGCAGGACCCGGAGTTGACCCGTCTTCTGTCCGCACAGGCAGCAGCCCTTGCCGGCGATCACGCCGCCGCCGCGCGGTACTTCGCGGCCTTGCGCGAGAATCCGGAGACCGCGTTCATCGGCCTCTCCGGCCTGCTGCGCCAAGCGGTTTCGCGCGGCGATGACGAGCATGCACTGGAACTGGCGGAAGAGGCGTTCAAGCTGCGCCCGGACGCGGCCTATGTCGCGACCACGCAGGTATTCCTGCTGGCCCGTGCCCGGCGTTGGGTCGATGCTCAAAGAGCGGTCTACGAGGCGGTCCGCGCCAAAGTTCTGGCGGAAGATGTCGCCTTGGGGCACCGATCCGCCATCTTGGTTGAACGCGCCCGCGACGCGATCGAGCACGGCGATTCCGCTGCGGCGCTCAGCCATGCCGGCAACGCTGTCGACAGTGCGCCGGAGTTCGTCCCAGCCCTGATCGAACAGGTGCGCGCAGAGATGGCCGCAGGCAAGCCCAAGCGGGCGACCCGGCTGGTCGAGGACAATTGGGCTCGGGTGGCCCATCCCGATCTGGCGGAAGCCTTTATCTCCCTGGTTCCGGACGAGACGCCACACGCGACCTATCGCCGGGTAACGGAACTTGCGCGCAAGGCTCCCGATCACGTCGAGAGCAAATTGATGGTCGCAGCCGCCGGTCTGGCGTCCGAGCACTACAATGAAGCACGGCTTCAGTTGGAGACGCTGTCCGAGTCCGAATTGTCGCCGCGTGCCTGCCGCTTGTGGGCAACGCTTGAGGAACACGATCAGGGCGACGTCAAGGCCACCCGCATCTGGCTGGAACGGGCCGCCAGTATGGATCGGGATCCGAGTTGGACCTGCCAGACCTGTGGCGCGATTTCAGACCGATGGTCGGCGATCTGCGGAAATTGCGACGGATTCAACACGCTGAGCTGGAGCACCCCCGCACATGTCACCGTCATGGCCCAGCTTCCCCATGACGGCTCGGGTCAGCATGGCAGCGACGGGCCGATCATCGATATGGATGGGGCACCGATCGATCCGGAGTCCACAGAACGCTCGGCAGCATAGGGCGCGAAACTGAGATCTGATTTTTTTTTAGACTCTTGCGATAAACTTGGTTATAATTTTAGACTTCGGCACTAAAGTCGAAGTTTAAGGAGCTGTTTCTGGAAGCGAACGGCTCCTTCCCAGAAGGGGATGTGTCATGGATTTCGCTTCTCTGACATCTGGCCTGACGGCCACAAGTTCGACATCATCGGCATCCAGCACGTCGAAGACTGCTGGTTCTACGGATGCGAGTCGGTCAAGCACCACCGCTTCCGGTGCCGCGTCGAAACCCTCTGCCCTCCCGACCAGCCGCCCCGCCGCCGTGACCGACCCCGGATATATCACGGTCGAGCCCGACGGTCGTGACGACGTGACCTTTCGGGACCGGTTGCTGCAGGCGATCAAAGGGTTCTTCGACACGTTCCAAGCCAATTCCGAGGAACAGACTCAACGCGCGCTGGCCTCCATTGAAGACTCCGTCTCGGCCGCCGAACAAGGCGGAGAACCGTTCTTCGTGCAGTTTCGTGTCACCTCGATCGAGGTGACCCTGGCTGAGGAAGGCGATCAGGGCGGCGGTTTTGCCTCGATCCGACAGCTTGGCCTTGAGATTGGCGTTGCCCGCGGCGGCAAGGTCGAGGCGGCCGATACCAGGGTCTTGGATCTGGCGGGTCAATCTGTCGGTCTCACCGCGGACCAGATCCGCGCCGGCCTGGGCAAGCCGAATTTCGAGCGCCGGGACACCGGAACCCAATCCTCGGAGCGGGCGGCCAAACGCCTGGAAGCGGCGCAAGCCAGCCTGGATCGCGTGACCCAGGTGCAGGATGCGCTGAAGGCCTATCGGGGTGGCGATATCGGGCCCTTGCAGAAGTTCTTCGAGACCAGCGGATCAAACGCGCTCGGCTCCTTGAGCTCGCTGTTTCCCAGCCGGGGTGCGTTCAGCATCGACGCCTGATGCCACATGCTCCCCGATGGGCGTGGGGTCGGTCGGTAAGACTTGCAATCCCAAGTCAGCAAACGTATTTAGGGCGCTCCCAGAGGCGGTGATCGCTCAGATCTCCCCCGCATCGGGACCGGTGCCGCGGTAGCTCAGTTGGTAGAGCAACGCATTCGTAATGCGTGGGTC
>CALAHL010000814.1 GCA_937891725.1 uncultured Rhodospirillaceae bacterium
TCACATAGTCCCCCGGCTTGCTGCGCGGCTCTCCCCAAGTGATTTTGCCATCGGGACCAACGGGAATGTTCATCCACAGGTTCAACGGGGCAGGGCAGTCGGGTGCGCGCAGGTTCATCTGCCCAAGGGCCGCATGCAGGTTGTCCGTGCAGTTGTCGTGATACTCGCGGCAGCCCAACGCGGCATAGCGATGAACGTCGCAAGCCGCGATGATCGTGTCATGGTGGCCCGGCGAGGTATCCTCCTCCAACATCAGGATTGGCCGCCGCCGGTTTGTCGCAAGACCATCGCCCTTTGCAGGGAAGATTCCTTGCAGGCTGGCGTGCAGGTGTTCCATCGACAGGAATTCGGACAGCTCATCGGCATAGAAGCACTAGGTATCGACGACCTGCTGACCATGGGTGTTGATGATCTGGATCGTCTGGCCCTTGGCAAGACGCACAGCCCGGCCACGCCGCGCAGGAATGACCTGAAGTTCTGCCGTCATATTCCCGTCCCTTTGCTGCTGGCGCATCTGGCTGATGAGATCAGTGTTGTTGGTCAAGGCGTGAGGGTCAAGCCGAACTGAACCGATTGCACGGTCCAAAAGTTCCATGTCGACCATCCGATGCATACCTTTACCCTGCCAGCGACACAGGCCGCAGAAGACGCTACTGGCCGCAAGCGCGCTCCACACGCTGTGTGCGCAGCTGGTGCGGCGTCGCGGCCAACGGGCCACTGATGTCCCGAACTAGCAAGGCGCAAATGCCCCCTCTTCTCGCGTCAGATCGCAGTCTTGAAGGTGCCTGGCAGGTTGGATTTGGGTAAGCATCCGGCGTAGGCCGTGGTCATGCAGCGAGTTGGCGCTCCAGTGGCTGCCAATACCACGGCAGAAGGTCCGGCACGCGTGAAGCCGTTGTGTTGGGGAGCCTGGCGAGGACGTCGGCGAGCCAAGCCTGTGGGTCGATGTCGTTCATCTTGGCGGTGACGATCAGGGAATACATGAAGGCAGCGCGGTCTCCGCCTCGCTCGGAGCCGGCGAAGAGCCAGGATTTCCGTCCCAAGGCGATACCGCGCAGTGCGCGCTCGGCCGCGTTGTTTGTCAGGCAGATGCACCCATCCTCGAGGAAGAGCGTGAAGGCATCCCACCGGTCCTTCTTGAACATGTAGCTGATCGCCTTGGCGACGGGCTTGTGCTTCGACATGGTTCCCTGCTCGGCCCGCATCCAGTCGTGCAGGTCCTCGACCAGGGGACGGACCAGCCGGTGCCGGGCATCGAGCCGACTTGCGATGTCCAGACCGTTGATCTGGCGCTCGATGTCGAAGATGGCGTCGATCTTCTTCACGGCTTCCAACGCGACAGGCGATATGTCGTGCGCGGGTTTCTTCTGGCGGGCATTCTCCTTGATGTCCGCAAGCTCGAAGAACTTGCGCCGGGCGTGGCTCCAGCACAGCGCGCTGGTGACGGGCCCCGGATCACGATCACCGCGATAGAGGTCGTTGTAGCCGCCATAGGCGTCAGCTTGGAGAACGCCCTGCCACCCGGCAAGATGCCGGTTTGGATTGGCCATTTCCCTGTCGCGCGAGAAGTGGAACAGCGCGGCTGGCGGCGCCCCGCCACCAAAGGGCCGGTCATCTCTGACATAGGTCCAGAGCCGGGCCGTCTGGGTTCCTCCCTTCGCCAGGAGTGGAACCGTGGTGTCATCGCCATGAAGACGCCCGGCTGCCAGAATATGGGACCGGATCAGGGCATGGATCGGAGCCAGCGCTGCCGCGCAGGCCCCGACCTGGTCGGCCAGCGTCGAGAGGCTGAGATCGACGCCTTCCTTTGCATAGCGCTCGGCCTGACGGTTCAGGGGCTGATGCTGCCCGAACTTCTCGAACAGAACCATCGCCAGCAGGGTCGGCCCCGCCCAGCCTCGGGGCGTGGGATGGAAGGGTGCTGGCGGCTGGCTGATCTTCTCGCAGGCCCGGCACGTGAACTTCTCCCGAACGGTCTGGATCACCTTCCACTGACGGGGAATGACCTCGAGCGTCTCGGTGATGTCCTCGCCCATCTTCACGATGCGGTCCGAGCCACAGCAGGAGCACGCTGTCGGTGCCTCGATCACCACCCGCTCGCGCG
>CALAHL010000815.1 GCA_937891725.1 uncultured Rhodospirillaceae bacterium
TCTCCATCTGCACCGCGCGCCCGTGCGGGTGATCCGATGATCTCTTGGCGACCTCCCTCGGAGTGGCCCTGTTTTTTGGGCCGGTTTTGGTAGGTGACGCATCAAGCCCCCGATGCCGTGCGTCTCGCCTGAGATTAGCACCGATCCCGATCGATGGAAAACCTATCGATCCTGGGGGACGGATACACGTCGGATGCGGAGAGCGGATTTCAGTGGCGTCAGAAGCGTCGTTTGCGGCGGGCTGCCGACCGGGAAAATCCGGACAGAATGGAAGCCTTATCATCCATTCCTGACCGCCAGTCGTATGTCACCCGCTAAGAGATATTGTCGTCAACGGGTGGCGTCTTAACCGTATTCCCCTACATTGGAGATGGCGAAGGTGCCGGCGACAGGCATCAGGAAAGACCGCGGCGGCAATTTGGAGGGAAACCCTTGGTAGACCGATCCTCGAACACAAGGTTGGCGCAGAGTACCATGGCTTTCATCCTGGCCGGAGGGCGGGGCAGCCGTCTGATGGAATTGACCGACCGGCGCGCGAAACCGGCGGTTTTTTTCGGTGGCAAAAGCAGGATCATCGACTTTGCATTGTCCAATGCGATGAACTCGGGGATCCGAAAAATTGGCATCGCGACCCAGTACCGCGCGCACAGCCTGATCCGTCATCTGCAGCGCGGATGGAGTTTTTTCCGGGCGGAACGCAACGAGTTCCTCGACATCATGCCCGCTTCGCAACAGCCGAGCGGCGAATCCTGGTATATGGGCACGGCCGACGCGGTCACCCAGAACATCGACATCATCGACGGGTACGAACCCGAATACATCGTGGTCCTGGCCGGAGATCACATCTACAAGATGGATTACGAGTTCATGCTCCGCCAGCATGTGGAGACCGGTGCGGACGTGACCGTCGGGTGCCTCACTTTACCCCGTAGTGAGGCCTCCAGCTTTGGGGTGATGGCGGTGGACGAGGCGTCCAACATCAAGGATTTCGTCGAGAAGCCGGCTGATCCGCCAAGCATACCGGGCAACCCGGAGATGTCGCTGGCGAGCATGGGGATCTATGTCTTCGATTGGAAGTTCCTGAGGAACCTGCTGCGTGAAGATGCGGCAAACGCGGACTCCAGCCATGACTTCGGCAAGGATCTGATCCCTTATCTGGTGAAGAACGGCAAGGCGGTCGCGCATTACTTTTCCGACTCCTGCGTCACAAGCGGCTATGAGAAAGAACCGTACTGGCGGGATGTGGGAACGGTGGATGCGTTCTGGGAAGCCAATATCGATCTGACCGATTTCGTTCCCAATCTCGACATTTTCCACGAGGAATGGCCGATCTGGACCTATGGCGAAGTCGTTCCGCCGGCAAAATTCGTCCACAATCAGGAGAACCGGCGCGGCAGTGCGGTGAATTCCATGGTCTCGGGCGGCTGCATCATCTCGGGCACGAATATCGAGCGCTCCCTGCTGTTCACCAAATGTCATACACATTCCTATTCGGAGCTGTTCGGCGTGGTGGCCTTGCCGAGTGTTGTGGTGAACCGGCACGCTCGGCTTTCCAAGGTGGTGGTCGATCGCGGGGTGCACATTCCGGAAGGCCTGGTCGTCGGAGAAGATCCGATCGAAGACGCGCGCTGGTTCCGCAGAACCGCGAACGGGGTCTGTCTGATCACCCCAACCGATGATCGATGCGTGGTCCGCCGCCAGATGAAAGTCCTGTTCGTCGCCTCGGAATGCGCGCCGCTCGTGAAGACGGGCGGATTGGCGGATGTGGTTGGGGCGTTGCCGAAAGCGCTGATGGCGACCGGGATCGATGTGCGCATCTTGCTGCCCGGCTATCGAGAGGTGATGTCTTGGTTGATGCATCAAGCCGAGCAGCCGGTCGAGGTCGCGACGTTCGGAGATTTGTTCGGGCAGGCGGGACGGGTTCTGGCCATTCGCGGCCCCGGGCTGGACGTTCTGGTGCTGGACGCGCCGGGATATTTCGATCGGGAGGGCCCGATCTATGTCGGCTTCGACGGCGATGACTGGCCGGACAATCCGTTCCGGTTCGGCAGCCTCGCCTGGGTGGCGGCTGCAATCGCCCAAAACGGCCTCTCCGACGGATGGGTGCCTGATCTGATCCATGCCCATGATTGGCAGACGGGTCTGATCCCGATCTTTCTGGAGCAGCAGGGGGTTGCCCAGGTCCCGGTGGTCTTCACAATCCATAATATTCTGTACCAGGGTCGGTTTCCCGCCGCTTCACGCCAGGGTTTGGGTTTGCCGGAGGCGGGATTTACCAGCGAAGGCTACGAATTCTACGGCCAGATCAATTTCATGAAGGCGGCCTTGGTCGGCGCCAGTGCCGTCACGACCGTCAGTCCGACCTACGCCCGCGAACTGGAAAGCCCGGCGTTCGGAAATGGTCTTGAGGGCGTGTTGGCGGCACGGGCCGCCGACGGGGATCCCTTGGTGGGGATACTGAACGGGATCGATCCGGAGGTCTGGGATCCGGCATCGGACCCCGCTGTCGCCCCGTTCGATGTGAAGCATCTTGCTGCACGCGCGACAGGTAAGCAGGCCCTGACGGCTGAGTTCGGTCTCAAGCTGGACCGGACGGCTCCGCTGTTCGGCGTCGTCAGCCGGCTGACGGATCAGAAGGGGCTGGATCTGCTGTTGGCGGAGGTTCCGCGGCTTGTGGCGGTGGGTGGCGGGCTGGTGCTGCTCGGTTCCGGCGATGCGACGCTC
>CALAHL010000816.1 GCA_937891725.1 uncultured Rhodospirillaceae bacterium
GTGTTGCAAGCACCGCGCCATGGGCGAGACCGCCCAGCACCAGTATCACCCGGAGATCTGCCATCTCGGCCATCGTGTCCGCGAGAAAGCTCCGGCAGGATGTGACCTCCGCGCCGACCGGTTTGTTCTGGGGCGGAACACAGCGCACCGCGTTGGTGATCCGACAATCGTTAAGGGTCAGCCCGTCATTTGGATCGGCACGGTAGCTGCCTTTGGCAAAACCATGTGACAGGAGCGTCGGATACAGCAGATCGCCTGCGTGATCCCCGGTGAACGGGCGACCGGTCCGGTTCGCCCCTTTCAGCCCGGGGGCGAGGCCTACGATCAGAAGGCGCGCCGAGATCGGCCCAAAACTGGGCACCGGCGCGTTGAAGAAGTCTGGATAAGAGGCGGCGTTCTGGATTCGAAACGCCACCAGCCGGGGACAGGACCCGCAATCCAGCGGCGGATCGGAAGCCTGCAGGGATGTGGGCATATTCGATGTCCTGCCAGCTCGCGTTCAGCGACGCGGCGGGCCGCGCCGAACCACAGTTGCGACGCCCTCGCTGTCCTCATCGCCGACCGGCTCTGGAGCGATCTCTTCCTCACGACGGGGCGGACGGTCCTGATGCACACGCTCGATCTCGTCGGCCAGGAGATCCAGTTCGATAAACTGGTCGGCCTGACGCCGCAATTCGTCGGCGATCATCGGGGGTGACGAGCGGATGGTCGAGACCACAGAGGCCCGCACGCCCTTGCGCTGGACCGCTTCGATCAGGGAACGGAAATCGCCATCACCGGAGAACAGGACGACGTGATCGAGGCGATCAACCATCTCCATCATATCGATGGCGAGCTCGATATCCATATTGCCTTTGATCTTCCGGCGCCCCTGGGAATCCGTGTATTCCTTGGCGGGTTTGGTCACCAGCGAATAGCCGTTATAGTCGAGCCAATCGACCAAGGGGCGGATCGGGGAATATTCCTGATCCTCAAGCAATGCCGTGTAGTAGAACGCGCGAACCATCCGACCTTTGGAAGCGAACAGGTTCAGCAGCCGCTTGTAGTCGATGTCGAAGCCGAGAGTCTTGGCAGCGGAATAGAGATTGGCACCGTCGATGAACAGGGCAATCCGATCGCCTTCATGAAAATACATGTCGTTGGCTTTGGCCATATCAATATCTCTTTCGGTTCGTGTGGCGAGATCCTATCGATCTCGCGAAATAAACATCGGAGCAGGATGGTCGATCGATGTCTGAATGTTGGCTTTGGGCCAACTTCGGGTAACTCCCGATCCAAATGCATCCAAAAATACGAGTTTAACTATACTCCGACGCTGAGCGGGCTGTACAGCTGTCTGTTCGGGGACGCAAGTGGATCAGCTCCCTAAAAGGTCAACAAAACGGAGACGGTGCATGATTTTGGTCGCAATCGGTACGAATTTGGCTGCCGACGGCTACAACAGTCCGCTTGCAACCTGCGAGGCTGCGATCTCCGCGCTGGAGGATCTGCCGGACATCGAGGTTCTGGCGGTTTCCAGATGGTACGAGTCGGAGCCGGTTCCAGCCTCCGATCAGCCTTGGTTTGTGAACGGTGTCGTCCAGCTGGAGACGGGTTTGGACCCGAAGGCTCTGCTGGCGAGCTTACATCGGCTGGAAGCCGACTTCGGCAGGATCAGACGGACCCCGAACGAGGCCCGACCGCTGGATCTGGATATTCTCGACTACAACGGTCTGGCAGAGCCGGGGGATACCGAGACCGGTGCCCCGACCCTGCCGCATCCCCGCATGGCTGAACGGGCTTTCGTGCTGATGCCGCTGCGGGATCTTCTGCATGAGGCGGGAGCCACCGACTGGCGTCATCCGACCACCGGGCAGGGCATTGGAGGCCTGATCGCGATGTTGCCGAGCCCTGGTCCGAGCATCCGGCAGGCGGGCGAGGGCGGATCCTGATCTTTGCTTGATTTCAAGGCCGCCAACTTATAGTGTGCGCCGCTCTTTGGGCAATCTAGCCCACCCGTTTTTCTCGGAGATATGTCTCGTGGCGCGTGTGACCGTTGAAGACTGCATCGAACGCATTCCTAACCGCTTTGATCTGGTTCTGGCGGCGGCCCAGCGGTCGCGCGAGATCTCGGCCGGTTCTGACATCACACTGGATCGGGACAATGACAAGAACCCGGTCGTGGCGCTGCGCGAAATCGCGGAAGAGACCGTGAATGCGGGCGTGTTGGCCGAGTCCTTGGTGAAGAACCTACAGAAGCACGTCGAGATTGATGAGCCTGAGGATGATGACCTCGAGAAGATGATCGGTTCAGACAGCGCATCGGATGGTGCGGTGGGCCTGGATGGTCGTTTGGCGGACGGGCAAACGATCGGCGACGCCGATGCGGCGGAGCTGGGCATGGATGTGGAAGCCGCCGACGGCAGCGGTTTCGAGGATGTCGACGAGAACGTGCTCAACCAGGAACGGTGATCGACCGCCGCCTGATGTCCGAGTCGAAATGTCGCGGTTTGGATTGCGGCTTGGACATGCGGTGAGGTTCCGGGCACCATACCGGGCAGATAGCCGTGGGACCGTCCGTTGATCCGCCAGTATGAACTTGTAGAGACAGTTAAATCTTACGATCCGACGACCGACGAAAGCGCCGTCGACCGGGCCTATGTCTACGCCATGAAGATGCACGGCTCGCAGACCCGGGCTTCGGGCGATCCGTATTTCTCACATCCTTTGGAAGTGGCCGGTATTCTGACCGGCCTGAAGCTTGATCACGGCACCATCATCACGGCGTTGCTGCACGATGTCATCGAGGACACCGATGCGACGCTGGAAGACGTCAGGGCTATGTTCGGCGAGGACATCGCCAGGCTTGTAGACGGGGTCACCAAGCTGACCCGGATCGAGTTGCAATCCGACCGGACCAAACAGGCCGAGAACTTCCGTAAGCTGGTTCTGGCGATGAGCCAGGACATTCGGGTGCTGCTGGTGAAGTTGGCCGATCGTCTGCACAACATGCGGACCCTGCATTATATCAAGAAAGAGGAAAAGCGCCGCCGGATCGCCGCCGAGACGATGGACATCTACGCGCCGCTCGCAGGCCGGATCGGCATGAACGACCTGAAGGATGAGCTTGAGGATCTCGCGTTCGCCGAGATCAATGGCGACGCCCGTACCTCGATTAAGTCACGGCTGGATTTCCTGCGGAGCGAGGGCGGAGATGTCACCGACCGGATCCGCGAGGAGCTGCTTCGGGTGCTGGCCGAGGGCGGCGTGGAGGCGCGGGTCTCCGGGCGGATGAAGACGCCCTATTCGATCTGGCAGAAGATGCAGCGCAAGAATGTGGCGATGGAGCAGCTGTCCGACATCATGGCGTTCCGTCTGGTGGTGAAGGATGTGCCTGCCTGCTATCAGGCGCTCGGTCAGATCCACGCGGCCTATCCGGTGGTGCCGGGGCGTTTCAAGGACTACATCTCGACGCCCAAGCCGAACGGATATCGCTCGCTTCATACCGGTGTCATCGGACCGGAACGTCAGCGGATCGAGATCCAGATCCGCGATGAGGCGATGCACCAGATCGGTGAGCTGGGTGTGGCCGCGCACTGGTCCTACAAGCAGAGTGGCGCCACCGGCGACGGCAAGAACTATCGATGGATACGGGAACTGCTCGATATTCTGGAGCAGGCCTCGGGGCCGGAAGAATTCCTCGAGCATACCAAGCTCGAGATGTACCAGGATCAGGTGTTCTGCTTTACGCCGAAGGGCGATCTGATCGCCCTGCCGCGCGGTTCGGTGCCGATCGACTTCGCCTATGCCGTCCATTCCGAGGTTGGTGACCGGTGCATCGGTGCGAAGATCAACGGACGGCTGCTGCCGCTGACCACCCAACTGCGCAATGGGGATCAGGTCGAGGTCTCGACATCCAAGACCTCGACCCCGTCACCGACCTGGGAGCAGTTTGTTGCCACCGGAAAGGCCAAGGCCCGGATCCGGCGCTTTGTGCGGCTGAAGCGGCGTCAGCAGTTCGCCGATCTGGGTAAAGCAATTCTGCAGAAGGCGTTCCGGCAAGCCGGCGTTTCCTATTCCGAGAAACCGGTCGAGCCGGTGCTGAAACGATTCCACGCCGAAGGGATCGAGGACCTCTACGCCGCGATCGGCGAAGGCACCGTGAGCGCGCAGGAGGTCTTGCACACCGCCGTTCCGGACGCGCGACCGCAGCCGCGTGCGACCGAGGGCGAGAACGTCGTCCCGCTCAGCCGGGCGCGCGGCAAGACCAAGAAAGCCAAGAAAGACTCCGTCCCGATCAAGGGTCTGATCGACGGGATGGCGATGCATTTCGCGCGGTGCTGTCATCCCCTGCCGGGCGAACGGATCGTCGGCATCGTCACCACCGGCAAAGGGGTGACCATACACACGATCGATTGCGAGACGCTGGAGAACTTCCACGATCAGCCGGAGCGCTGGTTGGACGTCTCATGGGGCGAAAGCGACGAGCGGCCCGAACATATCGGGCGGTTGGATATCGTGATCGCGAACGAGCCAGGATCTCTCGGCGCGCTATCCACGGTTATCGGCCGGAACGACGGAAACATTCTGAATCTCAAGATCACCAATCGGTCGAATGATTTTTTCGAACTGTTGATAGATGTCCAAGTCGCCAATGTCAGGCACCTGATCAACATCATTGCTGCATTGCGGGCCAACCCAGTGATCAATTCGGTCGATCGGGCACGCGGATAATCCCGTGCGGGTCTGTCAAACGAGGCACCGGTTGGTCCATTGGCTTGCGGCACTTCTGTGAATGCGGCATACCGTGCCGACCCACGTAAAATATGACACCTCACCGAGATCAGGCATCATGGCGAAATCCTTCTTTGGCGGCGTGGGCGAGATGGGCCGTACGGTCCTGATCGCCTTTCTGATCGCGATCGGTGTGCGCACCTTCGCCTTCGAACCATTCAACATTCCCTCGGGATCGATGATCCCGACGTTGTTGGTCGGCGATTATCTGTTCGTGTCGAAATTTTCCTACGGCTACAGCAAGCATTCTCTGCCGTTCTCTCTGCCCCTGATCCCAGGCCGAATCCTCTATACACCTCCCGAGCGTGGAGACGTCGTGGTTTTCAAACTGCCGAGCGACAATCGGACCGACTATATTAAGCGCATCATGGGTCTGCCGGGGGATCGGATTCAGGTGGTCAACGGCATCGTCAACATCAATGGTGAGCCGGTAAAGCGTCGGCAAATCGAGGATTACGAGGAGGAAGATCGGTTCGGGCGCCGCATTCCGCTTCGGCAATACATTGAGACGCTCCCCAATGGGGTTGAGCATAAGATTCTCGAGATCAGCGACGATCAGTCCAATGACAATACGGCCGTGTACACGGTTCCCGAGGGACATTTCTTCGCGATGGGTGACAACAGGGACAATTCGGTCGACAGCAGGTTCGCCCGGGTGGGGCCAATCCCCCGCGAGAATCTCGTGGGACGAGCCGATCTGATCTTCTACTCGACCGACGCGGCGCACGCGGCGGCGTATGAGTTTTGGAACTGGATACCGGCAACGCGCTTCGGGCGCCTGATGTCAGGTATCCGATGAAAGAAAGCGATCTAGATCAGCTCTGCGAATTGTTAGGGCATCGGTTCGAGCATATGGACCTGCTCCGGCGGGCGGTCACGCATGCCAGTGCGGAGCCGCGCGCCTGGAACGCCTATGAGCGTCTGGAATTCCTGGGAGACCGGGTTTTGGCTCTGGTGGTGGCTGAACATTTGCTGGACCGGTTTCCGCACGAACGCGAAGGCTCGATCGCCAAGCGCCATGTCAGTCTGGTTCGGCGCGAGACGCTGGCTGCCGTGGCCCGTGAAATCGACCTCGGCCGGTTCCTGCAGATCTCGCGCGGCGAGCAGGAAGCCGGCGCCCGGGACAGCGACACCATTCTGTCGGATGCGATGGAAGCGGTGATTGGCGCGGTCTATCTGGATGGCGGATTGGAAGCCTCTGGACGATTCATTCTCGGGCGTTGGAACCGGCTTCTGGAGCAGGATCTGGTGCCGCCGCAGGACGCCAAGACCGCGTTGCAGGAATGGGCCCAGGGTCAGCGCCTGCCATTGCCGGTCTACACCACGATCGGTCAGGTGGGTCCTGCACACGCGCCGGAATTCACCGTCGAGGTCAAGGTCGAGGGCATCCGCAGCCAACGGGCGGACGGTCGTTCCAAAAGGTTGGCCGAACAGGCTGCGGCAGAAGCCCTTTTGAAAACGGTGACGACGAATGACGACTGACCAAGTGGCCGGGGGCGAAACCCCAACTTCGGACGCGACCTCCTGCGGCTTCGTGGCCCTGGTCGGGGCGCCGAACGCCGGCAAGTCAACCCTGACGAACCATCTGGTCGGTGCCAAGGTCAGCATCGTGACCCACAAGGTTCAGACTACCCGGACCCGGATCCGGGGTATCGCACTCGAAGGTGCGGTTCAGATGGTGCTGGTCGACACACCGGGCATTTTCGCGCCCAAGCGGCGGCTGGACCGGGCCATGGTGCAGGCCGCCTGGGCGGGTGCCGGAGATGCCGATGTGATCGTGCTGATCGTCGACGCGGCGCGCTGCGTGAAGGATCACTATCGCATCGACGAAGAGACCCAGACCATCATCGACGGTCTGAAGGCGCAGAAGCGGCCGGTCGTCCTCGCTCTGAACAAGACCGACGGATTGAAGCGCGACACCCTGTTGCCGGTGATCGACGTCCATTCGAAGGCGCATGAGTTCAACGTGATCTTTACCATCTCGGCCCTGAAGGGTGAGGGATGCGGTGATCTGCGGGCCTGGCTGGCGGAGCGGATGCCGAAGGGCCCCTGGCTGTATCCGGAGGACGAGTTGTCGGATCTGCCGATGCGGATGATGGCAGCCGAAGTCACGCGCGAGAAGGTGTTCCTCGATCTGCATGACGAACTGCCGTATTCCGCGACGGTCGAGACCGACCAGTGGACGGAGCGGGAGGACGGCTCGGTCCGGATCGACCAGACGCTGTAT
>CALAHL010000817.1 GCA_937891725.1 uncultured Rhodospirillaceae bacterium
GCGCAAATCCCAGAAGGCAGTTCGGTATTCCTCAACATCGGCACCAGCACCGAGGCCGTCGCGCACGAACTGCTGCATCACCGGGATCTGCTGGTGGTGACCAACAACATGAACGTGGCCAATATCCTGGCCGCCAATCGGGATTGCCAGATCGTGCTGACCGGCGGGACGCTCCGCAGACTCGATGGCGGGCTGATCGGGACCCTGACCGTTGCGACCATCCGGCAGTTCAAGTTCGACATCGCGGTGATCGGCTGTTCGGCGATGGACGCCGATGGGGATCTGCTCGATTTCGATATTCAGGAGGTTGGGGTCAGCCAGACCATTATCGCACAGGCCCGCAAGACGTTTCTGGTCGCCGACCACTCCAAATTCACCCGCAGCGCGCCGGCGCGCATCGCCTCGCTCTCGGAGATCACCACATTCTTTACAGACAAGCATCTGCCGCGTCGTCTCGCGGCCCAATGTCGGGACTGGAAGACCGATGTGCTGGTAGCCGAGGATCTGGACCCATAGGTTATCGCCCGTCAGCCTGGGTCCCGAACGAAAGTGCCGAGGCCATTGCGGTCATAGTAATCGATGATCATTTTGGCGATCTGGCCGTTCGGATCCCTTTGGAATGCCACGCCGGCGCGCGTGACGGCGTTCTCACCGACCGGTTGGAAGCTGAACGTGTCGCCGTCATGCGGTGCGAGTGTCATGGTCTTTCTGGCCCCGTGCGGTCCCATCGTCATTTCGAGCATACCGTCTTTGACGGAAATATCGGCGGGTCCGTAATAGGCGTTGGCATAGATGCCCGTGTACCCGGAGAGGGCCTGCGGTTGCTGCACATCGGCCGGACGCTCCCCGTAGGAGAAGCCCGCCGCGTCCGCCGCCCACATGCCGGCGAAAACCTGCTCAAACAGGGTGAACCAGTCGACGGTGGGGTGTCCGTTCTCGACTGTATCCAGGAAGGTTCGTGCGATTCCTTCCGGCACGCCGATTGGCATCCCGTTGGTGAGGACCGCGATGCCGAGCTGCTCGCCGGGGATCATAATCAGGTAGGTGGATGCGCCGAGATAGAACGCGCCTGCATGACTGATCTCAAGTCGCCCGCGGTCGTCATAGGTCACGTTCCAACCGAGCCCGTAGAAACCGGCACGGCTGAGCGGGGTGCGCGGTAGGCTGGGAACGACCTGCGGTGTATGGGTGAAGGCCAAAGCGACGTGGTCGACCACCTCCACATTCTCAAAGCGCCCACCGGCCAGCTGCAAACGCATAAACTGCGTAAGGTCGCGGATCGATCCGCTGGCGCCGCCGGCGGGGGCCTGGGCATCCGGTTGCCGGTCGTGCTGCGCGACCCAGACAGGTGACCCGGTACCCTCCTGCCGGACATGAAGCCGCGCTCGGTTCTTATGAGCCGCGTAGTCGGCATGCCGATAGCTTGATCGGGTCATCCCGAGCGGCGCGAACAGTTGAGACCGCGCCAGATCTTCCCACGCCGTTCCAGCCGCGGCTGCGGCCGCTTCGGCCCCAAGGGTGAATCCGAAGTTGCTGTAGTTGTAGCTGGACCGAAAGCTGTCCAGCGGCTGCATACGGAGATGCGCCATGATGTAGGCGCGATCGTAGCCGAGATCCTCGAGCAGATCGCCGGATGCGGTGTAGATCCCGGACCGGTGGGATAACAGGTCGGCGATGGTCACTTTAGCGGTCACAAAGGGATCAGAAAGGACGAAGAACGGCAGGTGATCGCGGACGGGATCGCTCCAGTCGGCCAAGCCGCGCCCCACGAGAGCGGCCACCACCGTTGAGGCGATCGGCTTGGAAATCGACGCGAGTTGGAAGACCGTGTCGGTATCGATCGGTGCCTGATAGCCAACTTCGCGCACTCCGTAGCCTCGGGAATAGAGCACCTGATCTCGATAGACCACGGCGACGGCGATGCCCGGCACGCCGGTCCGTTCCATCGCGGTTCCGACGATGTTATCGAGTGACTCGACTGAACGGCCGACCTGCTCAGCGGTCAGCAGCGGCGTTGTGAACGCCGGCGGTGTCGGGCTCAGCTTGCCCGGGCTTTCGGCAAGCGTGACGCCACCGCCCGCGACGAGGACAAGGGCAGCCAACACCGATTGTGGGGATCGCATGTTCAGTCTCCAAAGAAGCGCACACTCACGCAGACACGAAACCGCCACACGGCGGTCCGCGTGACGGTCTCAATTGGATAGGGCAGGCCGAATGAGGGCCGGCTACACCAGGTTTACGGATCCGGTGGCGATGTCGTAAACGCCGCCGACCACATTCACGCGCCCGTCACCGACGTACTCGGAAATGATCGGGTTGGCGTTCTTCAGGTGCGCGACATTCTGGCGAACGTTTTCCGCCGTCGCCTCGATGAGTAGGTCAGCCGGATTCTTGGCGATTGCGGCGGTGATGGCCGGTCTCAGGGACTCGACGAGGCCGGGAAGATGGCCGGGCAGGGTGATGTCATCCTGAACGACCTTGATGGTTGCAGCGACCGCACCACAGCCGGAATGCCCAAGCACCATGATCAGCGGGATTCCCAGGAATTTCACACCGTACTCCAGGCTGGCCAGACCGTCATCATTCACGAAGTTTCCGGCAACGCGGGTGACGAACAACTCTCCGGGAGGCTGGTCGAACAGCAACTCGGGGGCGACCCGCGAATCCGCACATCCGACAATCGCCGCGATCGGATACTGAGCTTGGGCGCGTGCCGCCCGGCCTGCGGAAAAATCCTTGTTCTCCGGAGCGTCGGCAACATACCGCGCGTTGCCGTCGCGAAGCAGTTTGAGTGCGGCCTCAGGTTTGATGGCGTTCGGGGCGGCCTGCGCGGGAGATGGGGCGGTTAAGAAAGTGCCCGAGGCGGCAAAACCAGCCATCGCCAGTCCGGCGAAACCTAGCAAATGCCGTCTCGACAGCCTGCTTTCATTTTGGTCGCAAATTTCACACATAGGATCTTCCTTCGATTGGTTTCAGATCTGATTTTGCGGTTCCTCGAAAGTCGAGCGTAAAACCCATAGATTTTATGTAGCCTGTAGTCACCGTTACCAAAAAAGGGAGTACTGTCTAGTTCAGATATCTCTCGTTGGATCTGAAAGTTTATTTGTGGTGAGTTTCAGTGATTTAAGTAAAAATTGACTTTAATGGCATTAATTAGAGGTGTTTCTTCAATAAATCTATCGATGATAACGCTTGTGTAATGCCATACGAACTGATGACGGATTCCGAGCTTGAAGTCCTTGGTGCCGGCCGCCTCTTTGGCGGCATCCTCAAAGTTGTAGCCGCCGACCGCTCGATCGATGCTGCCGGACTGCGCCATTGCGCCTGAGGCGACAAGGCTCATCGCCGAGGCGACGAGCAGGGTGCGTATCGCTGGCATAGACGTGTCCTCCATTTCTTCGTTTTTGGTCGGCTTTTGTCGGTTCTCGAATGTTCTCGCCGTTGTCGACGTCCGTTTGGGAAAAAGAGTTCGACTCCGTTCTAGTCACTTGGAACCGAAGAACGGTTCATAATGTGCCTGGAAGAGTTTATGCTG
>CALAHL010000818.1 GCA_937891725.1 uncultured Rhodospirillaceae bacterium
TCGTGATCGTCGACACCTGGATGTGGACGCCCTTCGTGATGCTAATCTGCCTCGCCGGACTGCGGTCGATCCCCGATTACATCTACGAGGCGGCGGAGATCGACCGCGCCTCGAAATGGCGGCAGTTCTGGACCATTACCGTGCCCATGGTGCTGCCGTTTCTGATGCTGGCCGTGCTGTTCCGGGGGATCGAAAACTTCAAGATGTTTGATCTGGTGGTTCAGCTGACAGGCGGTGGGCCCGGCTCGATCACCGAACTCGCGTCCATCAATCTCAAGCGTGAAGCGTTCGAGAAATGGCGGACGGGATACTCCTCCGCCTTCGCGATCATTCTGTTCGTCACGGTTTTCGGGCTGGCCTCGATCTACGTGAAGGCCCTGAACAAGGTGAAGGAACGATGAGCACCTCCGTCACCGACCCGTCGTCCTCCCAGAAGTGGATCGCAGGCACGCTGGTCATCGCGTATGCGCTGATCACGATCGCGCCGCTGATCTGGATCTTCATGACCGGTTTCAAGACGCCGCCGGACAGCATCAGTTATCCGCCCAAGGTTGTGTTCGAGCCGTCTCTGGAAGGCTATGTGAACCTGTTCACCACCCGAACACGCCTGTCGGAGGCGGAGCTGCAGGCCTTGCCGGCACCTGACAACTTCGCGGACGAGATCGTGCGCAATCGCGGCATGGTGATCGTCGGTCCGTCGCGTTTCGGCGAACGCTTCCTGAACTCGGTCATCATCGGCTTCGGCTCCACCTTTCTCAGCATTTTTCTGGGCACCCTGGCGGCCTATGCGTTCAGTCGCTTCAAGATCCCGTTCACCGACGATCTGATGTTCTTCATTCTCTCGACCCGAATGATGCCGCCAATCGCGGTCGCCATACCGATCTTCCTGATGTATCGCGAGCTGGGTCTGTCCGACACCCATCTCGGTATGATCCTGCTCTACACGGCCGTGAACATCTCGCTGGCCGTCTGGCTTCTGAAAGGGTTCATCGACGAGATCCCGCGCGAATACGAAGAAGCCGCGTTGATCGACGGCTACACGCGATTCCAGGCGTTTTACAAAGTGGTGCTGCCGCAGGCGGCGACCGGCATCGCGTCGACCGCGATCTTTTGTCTGATCTTTGCCTGGAATGAATACGCCTTCGCGGTGCTCCTGACCTCGGGAACCGCCCAGACAGCCCCGCCGTTCATTCCGACCATCATCGGTATCGGCGGCCTTGATTGGCCAGCGGTGGCGGCGGGCGCCACGGTGTTCCTGCTGCCCGTGATGATCTTTACGATCATGCTCCGCAAGCATCTGCTGCGCGGCATTACATTCGGGGCGGTGCGCAAATGACCAGGTTTCTGCAAGGCCTCATCGGTTTCCGGCGCGGGGCTTGGGAGATATTGGCGACCCTCCTGATCGCGGTCGGGGTGGTGATGTTGATGCAGCCGTTCTTTCTGGCTGCCTTCACCTATTCCTTTATCGTCACATTGATCGGCACGGTGATGTTCATCATCGTCAGCCACTTTCCAGATTAACCCATGGCAGAGATCGTCATCAAGAATCTGCGCAAGGAATTCGGCGACTTCACCGCCGTTCAGTCCTCGTCCTTTATCATCGCCGACGGGGAGTTTTTCATGCTCCTGGGGCCGTCCGGCTGCGGCAAGACCACCACCCTGCGCATGATTGCGGGTCTGGAGCTGCCCACCTCCGGTGAAATCTGGTTGGATGGCGAGGAAGTCTCGCAACTGCCGGCCTCGAAACGCGACATCGCCTTCGTGTTCCAGATGTTCGCGCTCTATCCTCATATGAATGTCCGCAAGAACATCTCCTACCCCTTGGTCAGCCAGGGCATGAGCGCTTCGGCCGTGAAAGCCAAAGTGTCGGAGATCGCGGATATTCTGGGGATCCAGGACATTCTGGACCGGCCGGTCAGCGGCCTGTCCGGCGGCGACCGCCAGCGGGTGGCTCTGGGACGGGCCATCGTCCGGGATCCCAAGGCCTTCATGATGGATGAGCCTCTCGGTGCGCTTGATGCGGAATTCCGGGAGCGGATGGCCGAGGAGCTCCG
>CALAHL010000819.1 GCA_937891725.1 uncultured Rhodospirillaceae bacterium
CATCGTGGTTTGTGCGTGCTGAATCGCCTTCACAATGTTGTGGTAGCCGGTGCAGCGGCAGATGTTGCCTTCCAGCCATTGGCGGATTTCCGTTTCGCTGGCCTTCGGGTTCTTCTTCACGAGGTCGACGGCACTCATCACCATGCCCGGGGTGCAGAATCCGCACTGCAGGCCGTGATGCTCGCGAAAGGCTTCCTGCATCGGATGCAGCTTCTCGCCGTCGGCCAGACCCTCGATCGTGGTGACCTCAGCCCCCTCGGCCTGAGCGGCCAGCATGGTGCAGGACTTCACGGAGTCGCCGTTCAGATGGACGACGCAAGCGCCGCACTGGCTGGTGTCACAGCCGACATGGGTGCCGGTCAGACGCAGATTTTCGCGCAAGAACTGAACGAGCAGGGTGCGACCCTCGACCTCGCCAGAAACCTTCTTGCCGTTGACCGTCATAGATACCGTGGGCATGCCCTTATTCTCCCTAGATGGAACCTTGATTAGTGAAGCGTGGTTTTCTGATTTAGGCCGAGGAACGCCAACGCCAAACCGGACGTCCGCCTAAACGCGTGCCTCTAGTCTCATGGTCCGGCCCGCTCGGGTCAAGCGGGGAACGGGGTCATCTTTGTTGCAAAAGATCCTCGGGCGCCAGAACGGCGCTCCCTGTGGCGAACCGTGCGCTGTAGAGCCGCCTGCGCTCCGGATCGGTGTTCACGATGATCGTGTGCAGTCGGATCGATCCGTCATGGGCCCGTCGCACCGGAAGATAAAGCGTGCAGTAATCGTAGGTGGCGCCGCGCCAGACATGCCGAAACCGCCAGATCTCCGGCGTCTGTTTCTCAATGGCGTTTCGGTGGGACTGCAGGACTGCGTCCCGAAAATCCGGATACGGAAATTCCGAGACCAACCGGCCGGTCATGTCCACACCGCCGGCATGTACGATGGCCCCCGCATAGATCGCGTATCTGAAGTCTTGGCCGTCGTCGACCGGGTCGACGATTGAGATGCGGCCCGCGAACTCGGGCCACGAGTCGAGCCAGAACGCCTGATCGCGCGGGATCGCGCCAGCCCCTTCGGAGTTAGCCTCCTTGGACAAAGCCAACCAGCGCTCGAGCACCGGTGCAAAGCAGGCCGTCCCCGGCGTGTCGGTGCCGATCTGCTCGAAGAGTTCGACGGTGGAAGAGGCTGCTTCTTCTGCGACAGGATGGTTCATCTGGACCGTCTCGCGGGAACCGTCCATCGATCAATAAATCACCACGCTGCGGATCGACTTGCCCTCGTGCATCAGATCGAAGCCCTTATTGATGTCTTCCAGCGGCATGGTGTGGGTGATCAGGTCGTCGATGTTGATCTTGCCGTCCATGTACCAGTCGACGATCTGCGGCACGTCGGTCCGGCCGCGTGCGCCACCGAAGGCGGAGCCACGCCAGGACCGGCCGGTGACCAGTTGGAACGGACGGGTGGAGATTTCCTGGCCCGCGCCGGCAACGCCGATGATGATGCTCTCGCCCCATCCTTTATGTGCACATTCAAGGGCTTGTCGCATTGTATTAACGTTACCTATGCACTCAAACGAGTAATCGGCACCGCCCTTGGTCAGTTCAACCAGATGGGCCACGATATCGCCGTCGATCTCTTTCGGATTGACGAAATGGGTCATGCCGAACTTCTCGCCCAGCGCCTTGCGGGCCGGGTTCAGGTCGACACCGACGATCATGTCTGCACCGGCGAGACGGGCGCCCTGGATCACGTTCAGGCCGATACCGCCCAGCCCGAAGATCACCACGTTCGAACCCGGCTCCACCTTGGCGGTGTTGATCACGGCGCCGATGCCGGTGGTGACGCCGCAGCCGATATAGCAG
>CALAHL010000820.1 GCA_937891725.1 uncultured Rhodospirillaceae bacterium
ATGACTGATGAGCCGATTTGTTCCCTATCTTGCCGACGAGGCCATCGAGCGCGACGCCGCTTCCCTGATCGGCGAGTATGAGCGCGCTCGGTGTGTGACGATCGAGCCGCCCATCCCCGTTGAGGACATCGTGGAAAAGTACCTCAAGCTGCGGATCGAGTTTGACGACATGCACGCGCGCCACAATGTTCCACGCCCTCCGAACGGCCAGCCCGACATCCTTGGCGCGATCTACGGCGACGGCAGCATATTCATCGACGAAAGCCTCGATCCTGAAGAGAACCCCTCGCGGGAGGGCCGCTATCGTTTCACCATTGCCCACGAGGGCGGCGGGCACTGGCGACTGCACCAGCACCTGATCGTGCAGGATACGGCGCAGACGTCCTTCCTTGATGCCGCGAGCGAACCCAAGTTCATCTGCCGGTCGAGCGAGGCAAAGGAGCGGGTGGAATGGCAGGCCGATTTCTATGCCTCTTGTCTGCTGATGCCGCGGAAGATGGTCTTTGCCGCATGGGACGAGTTCTTTCCTGACCGGAAGCAGCGGGTCCTCCAACCGGAAACGCCAGTGGCGCACTCCTTCGTCGAGATTCCGCGCATCCATGCTTCCGTTGGCGATTTCGACATTTCTGAAACAGAAGACGAGGCGCTGGAACGGTTCTGCAAGCCGCTGGCCGAGCGTTTCGTCGTTTCCCCAATCGCCATGCGTATCCGGCTGGAAAAGCTTGGCTTGCTTCATCGTATGGTGCCGCTCCAGCGGCTTCTGTCCGGCAGGTAATCCGGCCCCTTTTTTTGAGGAGACTGTAAAGTGTCAAGTGGACAGGCGAAATACGGCGCAGCGGCGCGGGAGGACGGGTTCGAGACCCGAGACTTCTATCTCGCCTGCTTCCTGCGCTGCACTGGATACGAACTGCTCGATCTGCGCGCCGAGGGACGGCGCAAGGTCTTCGTCTTCCGCGACCAACCGTGCCGGCGCGATGACGTGCTGTCGTTCTACGGCGACGGGGCGACGGTGCCGCCCCTCGCGTTCTCCACCACGATCAAAGACATGAAGGCGCTGCTGCACAATGCTTGAGAAAACTCCTCATCCCAACGACGGCCTGTCCAGCGGCCCTCAACTGCGCCAGGCGCTCGACCAGATCGGCCAGATCGTTCTCGACGGTCTGCGCCACGGTCATTTCCGCTGCTCCATTTCCAGCGCAATCGGCAAAAACAATAAGCGCGACCTCGTGATCG
>CALAHL010000821.1 GCA_937891725.1 uncultured Rhodospirillaceae bacterium
CCCGACATGGTTCCGCTCGCGCGCCGACGCACCCGCGGCGAGATCCTTCGCGCGGGTGATCGGGGTTTTCGCATCACCGCCGATCCCGGCGATCTGCCGGCTGCGCGCCAGAGCCGCATGGGCCAGCGCGAAGCCCTCATCGGCGGCAATCGCGGCCTCGAAGGCGTCCTCCACCCCTGGCATGGCCGCCAGAAACTTGTCGACCCCATCGACATAGTGGTCCCGCGCCGTGCCGGATGACGTGCTCAGCGCATTGCCGTAACGATCAGTCTGCATGGGGATTCTCCTCCGAGGCCGGTTCATCACCGCTTGAGGCGCGGTCGTTCACAATCGGGTGAGAATAGGCGCTGTTGGTCGCTTGGCAAAGCGGCCCGTCGCGCGCGCTGACGCGCCGGCCAAACAGGCGCTGGTCCTTTGCCAGGGTGCGTTTTGGTCCGCCTGGTAAAGACTTTTGAATGTCAAAATACGACAATTTTCGGAACCGACATTGAGCCAGCCCTTTGTTTGTCATGGGGGATGTGGTTTGTTACAGTCACTGTAAGAATAGGGTTTGGGAATCTTTGATGGCTGTTCAACTGGAAATAATCACGACGGAAGACCTTTCCGCATTTGTCGATGGTCAGTCCGACACTGATTTGACCGAAGCGGTCGAAGAGTTGTCGGAGCAGGATGATCGGTGCTCGGAAATCATAAGCGCCTTCATGATGCAAACCACGCTCTTGCGTCAGTCACTCGATCCGATTCTTGAAGAACCTGTTCCCGAGCGGCTCATCGACCTCGTCCGCGCGCACAAAGTCCCGAACGAGGTTTAGATCGGCGTTTCTCAGACGGCGCCCGCCAAGCTCGGTCGCGTTGCGGTGCCGAAGGACGGGAAACCCGGTCCGCCACCAAGTGACAGTGATCGGCGTGCCTGTCCAGACTTGCGTACATGTCCTACATGCAGACTCCGCAGACGTGATCGCGCGCGGGCAACCCGAGACTTCACCGTCCCGATCGCGACTTTGAGCATTTGGGCGATCTCGGGATACGGAATGTTCTCCAACCCAGCGAGAATCAGCAGCTCCTGATCCGAAGGACTCAACTTCGAGAAAGCGGCCTGAAATTCCTTCAGCTCGACGGTGTCCTGCTGGGCACCCGGAATTCCGACATCGTACTGGCCCGAATCGATCTCGTGTGACCCGGCAACCGGCTTCGGTTTCCGACATTCCGAGATAAAGCGGTTCCGCATGATGGTGAACAGCCACGCCTTGAGGTTGGTGCCTTCCTGAAAGGACTCGATCCTCTTGAGCGCGCGTTCGACCGTATCCTGGACCAGATCATCGGCCTGGGACATATCCCGAGTCAGAGACCGCGCGAACCGGCGAAGAATCGGAAGCAACGTCTCAATCTCACTAATTACCGTCTGGCTCATAAAAAAGCT
>CALAHL010000822.1 GCA_937891725.1 uncultured Rhodospirillaceae bacterium
TACCTTCCAATATCCCCAGCGAGCTTGCGCGGGCGCGAAAAGACATGACCGACCGCCTTCTTGGAAACCCGATCCCGAACGGGGAGCTCCTCCGGAATTTGGGCCTGTTCATGCTGCCGCAGGATTTGCGCCGGTTTCTGTTCCTGGACGAGGTCTACCGCCAGATTCTGGGTGTGCACGGCGTCGCGATGGAGTTCGGGGTTCGCTGGGGGCGTGATCTCGCGGTTCTGCAGGCGCTCCGGTCGATTCACGAGCCTTTCAACTATTCCCGCCGCATCATTGGCTTTGACACGTTCGAAGGCTTCACGCACCTGGACGCAAAGGACGGCGGACATCCGGTCGTCACGCCCGGAGCCTACGGCGTCAGCGACGGCTACGAGACCTTCCTCGACAAACACCTCACTGCCCTCGAACAGGAAGCTCCGGTCGCGCATATAAAGAAATTCGAACTGGTGAAAGGCGATGCCTCCGAAACCGTGCACACCTGGCTGAGCGCGCATCCCGAGGCGGTGATCTCGTTTGCGTATTTCGATATGGATGTTTATCGGCCGACGCGGGACGTGCTGGAGGCGATCAGACCAAGAATGCCGAAAGGGGCGATCATCGGATTGGACGAAGTCGGTCTCCCGGAATTCCCGGGTGAGACACAAGCCCTGGCGGAAGTCTTCGGCCTCGACGCCATCCGCCTCGTCAGAAGTCCGTACTCCAACTACGAAAGCTACTTCGTGCTATAAATTCGCGTGATCATTCATGTCCGGGCGGTCCATATGCACAAAAATCCACCTCTGATTTTCGTGGGAGCAGGGGGACTCGCCAAAGAACTCATCGGATACTTTCGGGAAGCTGGCTTGGCCGACCCGCTCGTCTTACTCAAAGACTTTGAAGGAGGTGAAGCCGCTGAACAGAACGTTTTCGGAATTCCGGTTCGGGATTTAGCAACCTACGACGGCGACTGCCGAAACGCTGTGCTCGCCGTCGGTGAACCGCTTCCCAAGAAGCTGATGTATCAAAAGTGCGAAGGACTGGGCCTGACATGGGTCTCGTTCTTCCATCCGACAGCCAGTCTGTCGCCGCTCGCACAGATCGCAGATGGTTGCGTGATAGGACCGTTTGTTGTGGTGGCCGGAGACGCTCAGATCGACGCGTTCTGCTTCTTGAACGCGCACGCGGCGGTCGGTCACGATGTGCAGATCGGACCCTTCTCCAGCCTCATGCCGGCGGCAATCGTGGCCGGCAAGGCCCGGCTTGGACGCGAGGTTCTGGCGGCAACCGGGAGCCGTATCCTGCCGGGCGTCGCCATTGGCGACCGATGCCGCTTGGCTGCGGGTGCAACGGCCTACCGGGATGCGCCGCCGGATCATCTTTTGGACGGAAGTCCGGCCCGCGCCTCGCCCGACGTCTTCAACATGCGCCGCCGGATGAAGCTCGGTCTCCCGGACTAGACACTCAAGACGCTGGTTGGTCTCCTAAGCGGATGCGGGCCCCTGCCGCGCCATATCGGCAAGCATGTCGAAATAGGTTTCGGGTGCGTATTTGGGGACCACCTTTTCACGACCCGACCGGGCCATCGCGTCCAACCGGTCGGCCGGAAACCGCTCAAACAGCTCATCGAGCCAAAGGTTTGGGGAAAGCGGCACATAGTCGACTTCGGCCCTCAACTCCCGTTTGATCTCGTTCGTCTCGTCCGTCAAAGGCACTGAATGCGAGGCGAGTGTGGTCACGACGCGTTCATGAATACAGTCCGAATAGGTCGGCGAGATGTTCAGGACGAGCTTGGATCGGGCCATTGTCTGGCCGACGGCCTTGGGTGTCAGAAAGCCGGTAAACTCAACGGTTTTCGGAAGTTCCATGGAAGCGATTGGGCCGGTCTCAGGCTTCGGAGAGGCCACCAGGACTCGTCTGCTTCCAGCCGACCTGAGCATGCGCTTGCAGATTTCCACACGTCTCGCTGATCGGGCGGATAAGTCGACGTCGCTGAAGATCTTCAACAGGATTTGGAAGATCTGCTGATTGCGCGCTCTAAAACTTTTCAAGTCCGCGCCGAGATGATGGCCGACGACCGACTCGAAAAGATCCACGGCCGGCCGCACCAAGCCGTCAGCTAACAGCAGATCGTGGAAATCGCCGGCGATCAGCCGCCACTTCGATCCGGCCTGGAAGGCTTCTTGGACCGCGTCAATCGGCATGGCATCCATGCCGATGTTCACCGGAACAAACAGATCGAACGGCTTTGCATCAGCCTGAATACGGTCGTCGCATTCATAGACATAAGGTGCCGATCGAGCGACGGTCCGAAAGGCGTTCTCCGACAAATAGCCGAGCTCCTTCGAAAGCCCGTCATCAATCACATGATAGATCGGATTGGCGGCCGCATGTCTGATACGGCGCCACATGAATTGGGTCATTGGATGGTCGCCGATAAAACAGATGGTCGGCCGATTGATCATCTCAATGATATTTGCGTCCAAAAGCTGGTTCTCGGCGGAGACAGTCATGTCAAAATAATAATTCCCCAGATACAGAATACTGTCGGGGTCCTGTGTCAGTTCAATCAACCGAGCCGGCAACTTATCTCTCGACGGATTCAGGATGTGAACGGATTCGCCGCGTTGTCTTAGGTAATCTGCAATCCGATTGAGGAGCAATACGCTTACGCCGTACTCGTTACCCGCACGGGGTTCGACCATAACGATGTTCATCGCACCTCTCTTCTCATCATTTATTAGCGATAAATAATTTATCTAATCTTGTTGGCGATGAGGCTGTCGGTGGTCGGAAAACTGAGGGCAGATGGGTTTCGGGAACGCCGACGATTCTTAGGCTTAAGTGCGGGCCCGCCGAATTTCATTTCCGATTGAGGATATGCGGACTAAAATAACAGCCATGAGACAAAGCCCATGGACAAACAAACTCTTTTATCCTTATGCCATGCCTGTATTGGAATTGTCCAACCACAAACTCAATAGATTGATGACCGACGTTCTTGTATAAT
>CALAHL010000823.1 GCA_937891725.1 uncultured Rhodospirillaceae bacterium
GTCGAAGCCGATCTTGATCTCGGTGATGTCGGCGACGCCGTTGCTGGCGCAAAGCTCGACCTCGGAGCTCTTGATCCGGCGCGAGGCGTTGGTGATGTCCGGATGCTCGGTGCCGACGCCCTGGCAGAACAGCTTGAGACCGCCACCGGAACCGGTGGACTCGATGACCGGGGTCTTGAAGCCGGTCGACTTGCCGAAGTTCTCGGCGACGGTGGTCGCGAATGGGAACACGGTGGATGAACCGACGATGCGGATCTGGTCACGTGCTTCGGCGGTGCCGGCGACGGCGAGCATGCCGAGCGCGGCAACGGCCGCTGCCTTGCCAAAATTAAAAGTCATGGAGTCCTCCGGGGGCTCAGTGGAAACTGTTTGGTCACGCGGCGTGCCTTACCCGCGAGAGCGGTCCCGTCTGGGTCATCCGCCGAGCGCATTTCTACCCTCAGGGTGCAACGGAAATAATACAGCGGCGTGAAACTTTTATGACGGCGGCCGAGGCGCTAGCGCGGGCCCCGAACGCTCACCGCTATGTCGTCCGCCGGTGTTTGCGGCGTGGCTCTTGCCGAGAGCGGCTTTGGCACCTCGGACGGTCCGATCGCCTGCGGCAGATAGACCGAAATCGTGCTGCCCTCGCCGACCTGGGATTCGACGGTGAGCGCGCCCCGGTGGCGGCTGATGATGTGTTTGACGATGGCAAGGCCCAGGCCGGTGCCGCCCAATTCGCGCGACCGGGCGGTGTCGACCCGGTAGAACCGTTCGGTCAGGCGCGGAATATGAGCGTCGGGAATGCCCTCGCCCCGGTCGCGGACCGACAGCACGACTGCCCGGTCCCGGCGCGCCGGATAGGCTGCGGGCACCCGGTCGGCGCGTTTGGCGACCACGGTCACCTCGGTGCCGGCGCGGCCGTACTTGATCGCATTGTCCATCAGGTTCTGGATCACCTGGGCGAGCTCGTCCTCGTCCCCGAAGACCGGCGGAAGATCCTGCTCGATCTCGACCCGGACCCGCATGTCCTTGCGCTTCGCCTCCAGGTCGAGCATCGCCTTCACGCTGTGCAGGATCGGGCCGCAGGCGGTGTGGTCGGTAGGTGCCGTGTGCTCGTTGATCTCGATCCGCGACAGGGACAGCAGGTCATTCACTAACCGGGTCATCCGGCTCGCCTGACCGCGCATGATGGCCAGGAATTTGTCATGCGCCTCCAGATCTTCGCGCGCCGGGCCCTGAAGGGTTTCGATGAACCCGACCAGGGTGGCGAGCGGGGTGCGCAGCTCGTGGCTGACATTTGCGACGAAATCGACCCGCATCTGCTCGGCCCGGCGGACCGCCGAAAGATCTACGAACAGCATCAGAACCGAGGGCGGGTGGCCCGGTCGGTCCGGCACCGCCTGCATGCGGACGTTGAAGACCCGCTCGATCGGGGCCGCGATCTCGATCTCGATTTCGCCGCTCCCGCCGTCCGACAAGGCGCTTTTGACCGCCGCCAGCACGTCCGGATGCCGGATCACGGTCGACAGATCCCGGTCGACGATCTGCTGCCCGAACTGTTTGCGGGCCGCGCGGTTGGCGGCGGACACCCGCATACGCGCGTTGATCTGCAGCAGCGGGTCGGGAATCGAGTCGATCACCGCCGCCCGCGTGTCGGACAGCTGTTCGAGCGTCGCCAGATGTTCGGCCATCCGGCGATCCGACTTATCGAGGGCCGAGGCGAGGGATGCGGCGGTTCCGACTTCGCCGATCGGCTTGAGCGCATGCGACCGATCCGAGATGATCTGTTCGATATCGGCGCTGTTGGCCCGTTCCTCGAGGTGATGCCGCAGCCGCGCCAATCCTGACAGGTGGCGGCGCACCAACAGATATGTCGCGACCAGCACGAAGCCGATGCCGCCGATCAGGTACCCGATCGGCAAATATCCCGCCACGGTCAGCACGAGCAGAACCAGAGCCGCCGGCAGCGCGACGATCAGCGTGGCGCGGCCGACCCCGTCGGCGGGCCCGGGTTGCGATGCATCCGAGGGGGGCGCGTCCGAGGGCACCGCTGATGCCGGGGGAAGGAATCTGTCTGGAAGCGGACGATCGTCGGTCATTCTGCGCGGGCCTCCGGACCCGATTGCGTCACGACCTCGTTGCTCAAGAGCCTGACACCGCCCCGCCTGCGCGGAGCGGTGCATTCCGATCCTTAAGCTTTGATCGCGTCATGGGCGGCAATGGCCGCCGCGTTCACCAAATCCGACACGGTGGCCCCCATGCGGACGATCTGGGCCGGTTTCTGCAAACCGATCAGCATCGGGCCGATCACCGACCCGCCGCCGAACTGCTGCAGAAGCTTATAGGAGATATTCGCCGAGTGCAGACCCGGCATCACCAGCACATTGGCCGAGCCGGACAGTTTGCAGAACGGGTAGAGCTTCCGCACTTCGGGGTCGAGGGCCACGTCGACCGCCATGTCGCCATCGTATTCGAAACTGACATTCCGTTTGTCCAGCAGGGCCACCGCATCCCGGACCCGTGCGGAACTCTCCATCATCGGGGTGCCAAAATTCGAGAACGACAGCAGCGCCACCCGGGGCTCGTGGCCCATGCTTTTGGCCGCTGCCGCCGCCCCGACCGCGATGTCGGCCAGCTCCTCGGCGTTCGGCAATTCGTGGACATAGGTGTCGGCGATGAACAACGTCCGGCCACGGGTGATCACCTGGGTCAGGGCCATGATCCGTTCGTTCGGCTTCGCGTCGATCACGCGGGTGATTTCTTCAAGCGAGACCCCAAAGCTTCGGGTCAGCCCGGTCACCATGGCGTCCGCGTCTCCGGTCGCGACCATGCAGGCCGCGAACACGTTCCGATCCTGATTGACCATCCGTTGGCAATCCCGCTGCAGGTAGCCGCTTCGCTGGAGCCTATTATAAAGGAAGTCCATGTACTTTTG
>CALAHL010000824.1 GCA_937891725.1 uncultured Rhodospirillaceae bacterium
GACGGCAGCGCATACTGACAGTGTGCGACCTCCAGCCGGATCGTGTATAATATTATGGTAAGCGCCAACGATACTCTGGATGCCGGGCGAAATTCCGGTGTCTCGGTTCCGCGGGCGCGGGTCGATTGCTTGATCTCAGAACGTGACGCCGCCTTCGATCAGCCGATGCTGGTCGAGAGAGGCTGTCCACGACCTACTGACGGGGCGCTTCGGCCTCAAACTTCACGCCAAAACCAAAAGGTTCCGGCCATGATCATCAACCTCACCAGCATTCAGCCTATCATCGCGCTCGCAGCGGGGATCGCGATCCTGATCGTCCCTCGGCTGCTCAACTATATCGTCGCCGGATATCTGATCCTGACCGGTCTGATTGGCTTCGGCATCATCAACCTCTAGAATCAAAGCAACCAACGCTCGGCTGTCTAGGGATCCCGAGCGTTGGTCGATGCTTCGCCCTATCCCCGCTTCAGCGGGCGGGTCAGACAGGTCGGCCCGCCGCAGCCGGGGGCGGAGATATGATGTCCCTGGTAGGTGTGGACCTCGCAGCCGGCGGCTTCCATACGGCGCCGGGTCTCAGGATTGCCCTCGACCGCGATGCATACGCCCGGGCGTACGGCGAGCACATTGCAGCCCATGCTGTCGTATTCGTCGTCCGGCACCTCGATCAAGGTGCAGCCCATATCCAGCAGCCGCTTGCGGAACGGAACCGGCATGATCCGCGAGTAGACCAGCATCAGTTCCGGGGCGAGCGGGCTGATGAACGACATCAGGTGCAACACGTCGTCTGGCCCATTCCAATGCGGCAGCGGCACCGGGATCACCTCCCGGGCCGCATCGCCGACCAGCGCGCGGAATTGTGCGATGCCCTCGGCATTGCTGCGATAGCCGTCGGCGATCGCGACCGTACCGTCATCGAACCAGACGAGGTCGCCCCCTTCGAGGCGCCCCGTTCCCTGTATGGCACCCAAGACCGGCACACCCTCGCCCTCAAGCGCTTCGGCCAGCGCGTCCGGCTCGGTCGACCGCGCGCCCTTGCCCATGCGGCAGAGGATGGCACCCTTGGGTGTAAACACCGCAGCGTCCCGCACATAGATCGAGTCCGGTCCCACCTTCGGATCGGCACCGGCCGTGCGCACATCGCAGCCCAGCTTCGCCAACAGCTCTGCCAAAGCGTCGGATTCCCGCACTGCGGCGTCGTAGTTCGGGCGATAGAGATAGTTGAGCGCCTCCCACGACGCATCAAGGGCGGCCTGGCTGCCGAAGGCGAGGCGTGCGGACTTCACCATCACGCTGATCAGAGGTGCGGTTTCGGAGGCGACGCCAGTCGGGGCGATATCGGACATCGACGGCGGTCCTGTCGTTCAGTTTCGTTGAGGCGGACGGAAGAATGAGTTCGAGGCATTTCGAGAGATCAGTAGTCGGGCGGGCCTGCGTAGCCGATGTCCCTGCGTGCACCGATCAGTGAGACCGTGAAGCCGGCCACCACATCGATCAAGGTCATCAGAAACAACAGGAAGAAGTTGCTCGTCCCAAGCGAGGGCACTAGCAGAAAGCCGAGCAGCGCCAAAACCATGACCAACACGCTCAGCCCGTGATCAAGAGCCGCTGCGGTGTTGGTGCGGGTTGCCTTGAGAATTTCCAGGAACAGCAAGATCAGGCCTAAGGCGATGGTCAGGTCCGAAATCGACAGAGCCCAGGTCGCCCCTGATGGCAAGGTGATCTCGAGGATCGACGCTTGCCTATCCGGTTGACGCAGACACCCACTAGGGCTAGTGTCTGGCCATGATGG
>CALAHL010000825.1 GCA_937891725.1 uncultured Rhodospirillaceae bacterium
GTGATGCTGCACTCCGTTGGCGCGGGAGATAGGCGGAAATCGCCCGGTGGCGCCCTTCGACAGGCTCAGGGCGATAAACCAATTTTTGAACCAGCTACTTTTTGAACCCGAAACTTTGTCGCCCTGAGCCTGTCGAAGGGCGCTGACCGAGCGCGGGTTCCGAGATTGTTCATCTCTGCGGCAGCGCGGGGGCTGGAGAGGGGGCGTGACTTGCTCTAGCCTTTGCCCATGACAACAGATTCTCCCAGAGTTCAAGAGACTTACCCTGCCTCCAGCCCGGTCTTCGCGCCCATGATGCCGGAGGCGGAGGCGCGTGGCATGTGCACCGATTGCGGGCTATCGCGTACGGCGGAGCCGAAACGCTGCGGCACCGCCTGCCAGTTCATCCAGCCGGATTATCCCGCCCTGGAAGCGGCAGTGCATGAGCGGGTCCGGGATCCTGCGCGCGCCGATGAGCGGTTCTTTGGACCCTACAAGCGGATGGTCCGTGCGCGGCTGCGCAAGCCGGTCGCGGGGGCGCAATGGACCGGCATCACCACGCGACTCGCAGAGCGGCTACTGGAAAGCGGGGCGGTGGACGCTGTGCTGACCATGGCGCCCGATCCGGACGACAAGTGGCGGCCGGTTCCGGTCCTGGTCACCAAACCCGAGGGCATGGCGCACTGTCGCGGCATGCGGATGGGTTACGCCCCGCTGCTGGGACTGCTGGAGCCGGCAGCGGCGCAGGGCCACAAACGGGTGGCGGTGATCGGCATCCCCTGTCAGGTCTACGCCCTGCGCGCGATCGAGGCGCAGTTGGGTTTCGAGCGGCTGTACGTCATCGGAACGCCCTGTTCCGACAATACGACGACCGAACGGTTTCACGAGTTTCTTGCCCTGTTGAGCGACGATCCGGACAGCATCATCTATCTGGAGTTCCGGGCGGATTACTATGTGGAAATGCGGTTTGCCGACGGCTCGAAACGCGAAGTCCCGTTCCTGCTGCTGCCGATCTCAAAGCTGCCGGGAGATTTCTTCCCGCTGACCTGCCGGACCTGTGTCGACTACACCAACGCGCTGGCCGACATCACGGTCGGCTACATGGGCGGCGAAGGTGACCAATGGCTGCTGGTGCGCAACGAGACCGGCGAGGAGCTGGTCTCGCTGCTGGGGGATGAGGTGGACCTGTCCGAACCGGGCTCTGCCGGAAAGCGGGTCGGGCCGGTCACCGGTTTCATGAAGAATACCGAACGTGCGGCCGGCGGCCTGCCCCTGCGGGGGATGCCGAACTGGATCCGGCCGCTGGTCGGCTGGCTGATGCCACGGATCGGGCCTCGGGGGCTGGAGTTCGCCCGCGCGCGGGTCGAGATGAAAGCCGTCGAAACCGTGCTCCACCTGCGCCGACAGAAGCCGAAGAACATGAAACATATGATCCCGGAGCATGTCTGGGAGCTTGTGGCGCCCTATGGTCTGGAGGCGGAAGACGGGGAGCGGTTCTCATCACGGGACACCGTCTCGCGATCTGCGCGGGATTGAGGGGAACCGGTCCATCCAAGCGTCGTTAGCCAATACCCGACACTGATTTTATCATCGTGATGCCATCGAGATCGATCAGATTTCGCCCTTGGATCAGCCTTTCTGTATCCGTTCGGGGCCGAACGCCACCACGACGCGGGTTCCGACGCCGAGCTCACTCTCGATTGTGAGCGTGCCCCCGTGCAGTTCGGAGAAGGCGCGGGCGAGGGGCAGGCCAAGACCAACCCCCTCGTAGCTCCGTGACAGGCGGGTATCGACCTGCTCGAACGGGCGGAGAATCTTGTCGATCTCTTCGGCGGGAATGCCCACGCCATTGTCCTTGATGCTGATCTGAGCCCCCGTGTCATCAAAGGTGACGTCGACCTCCACATGGCAGTCTTGACCCGAGAATTTGATCGCATTGGAAATCAGGTTGATGGCAACCTGACGGATCATCCGGGCGTCGGCCCACAGGCCGGGCCAGGTTTTCGGCAGCCATAAGGTCAGGTGTTGCGGTGAAATGCCGTGACGATTGCGGGCGATGTCGCAGGCTGCGGACACTTCCCGTGCGAGATCGATCCAACTCTCCCGGAGAACCAGCTGTCCCATCTCGACCCGGGACATATCCAGCACGTCTTCGATCAGCCGATGAAGCTGGGTCCCGCTTGAGCGGATATTTTCGACATAATCCAGATATCTCGGGTCTCCGAGCTTGCCGTGCAGCTGTTCCCGGACCAGATCCGCGAAGCCGATGATCGCATTCAGCGGGGTCCGCAGCTCGTGGCTGACCGTCGCGAGGAAGAGCGTTTTGGCGCGGTTGGCGATCTCGGCGTTCTGCAGCGCCTTTTCCAGTTCCTGCCGGGTCCTGAAGATCGCTCGGTCGGCGTCCGACTCGTCGCTCGCGGTACCGCGATACCCGGTGAATTCACCATCTTGATCGAATACGGGAACGCCGGAGACCCGCCAATTCCGCAATTCCCCCTGGGAGGAGGGAATCTTGTATCGAAAATCCCGGAATGGCTCTCTTCGTGTCAGGATGCGAACATGCTCGGCCCATTTCGGATCCGTTTTCGGATCGGCCCCGACATGGTCCCAGCGCGTAGTGCCGATCATCGCCGCAATCGGTGGGGCGAACCCAAGATCGCCGGTATCCACCATTGCGGTGAACCTGTGCTCCGTGTCGGTCTCCCAGAAGCGGTCGGAACTGGCATCGACAAAGTCGCGAAACCGTTGCTCGCTCTCGGAGACTTTCCGCTCAGCGCGTTTCAACTCCGACACATCAAGGACGGTGGTCAGGCGCGCGCCGTCCGGCAGAATATGATCCCGCACCAGCACCCAGAGACCGGGGGTCGGTTCTTGGAGAATTGCCCTATCGCCGGCCCGGCGCACAGCAAGGCGCCAACTGATGAAAGACTCGAGGTTGTCGAATCCGGACGGCAACGGTTTTCCGTTCAGCCAGTCCCGGAGATGATCTTCAAACGTCTCCCCAAGCCGCATTTCCCGGCCATCCATAGCGCTCATCTGATGGATGCGGGCGTTGGCGTAGATCAAGCGATCGGTGCTGTCCCAGATGTGAAATCCGTCGGAGGTGAAATCCAGAGCGGTTTTCAAGGTCTTGAGGGAGATGTCACCTGTCGCTGCATCGGAGGCTGCCGTCCCCCGGCTGGTGTAGGTCGTCACGAAGCCGCCGTCCGGCATCGGCTTGCCGACAATGTCGAGGATCACGCCGTCGGGACGCACCCGCTCGAAGCGGTGAGGGCGACCGAGCCGGGCGCGGTCCATGCGCTCGGAGACCAGGGTCTCGGTATCGCCGGGACCGTATTCACCGCGTTCGGCATTGAAGCGCAGAAAAGCCTCAAGCGAGGTTCCCGGGCGGCATAGTGCTTCGGGAAATTCGAGCAACTCCCGGTATTTCGAATTACAGGTGATAAGAATCAGGGATTTGTCGAAGACCGAGACGCCGCAATCAAGTAAATCGAGAATATCAACGGAGGACGGGAAGCCGTCCGAGGTTTGAGACGAATTGGCGGAGCCAAGGGTCTGACGATCTCGGGTCACATTTGATCACGTTTTAA